>JBGZEX010000080.1:0-16607 GCA_041846495.1 Marinifilaceae bacterium | reverse complement strand
CCTGAAACATGAAAAATTATTCCCGGAAGATAAGATCCGGAAACTTGCACTTTATTTTCGATAAATGGCATCTGTCTTTATTTTTAAACGTATAAGATTTTGTAAGAATAACGTATTTATTGTGAAATACTCGTGTATATTTGTATCGTAAATCATTTAATAAGGAGTTTATGAAGAAAGCGGGTATTATCATTATTGTCATTATTGCTCTTATAGGTTCGATTCTTGTAATTTTGCCTTCGGTGTTCAAGCCGGCTATCGTAAAATTCATAGAAGATTCCGGAAGTAAATATTTAACGACTGCTCTTCGTGTAAAAAACGTATCTGTGGGAATGTTTAAAAATTTTCCGAATCTCAATGTAGTTGTCGAGGATGTTCTTTTGCAGGAAGATAAGTCCGGGAGCGAGGATACCCTTGCTTTTGTCTCCCGGTTTTGCTTCTCGGTGAATCTCAAGTCTTTGATTTCGGGGGATACCGTAAAGATAAATAAGATAGAAATAAAAGATGCGGTTCTTAAGCCGGAAGTCGACACTTCGGGGCGTAAAAACTGGGAAATATGGAATACCGGCGATGAGGAGACTGCGGATGTAAAAGCCGGAGCTGCGGATTCCAAGAAAATTAAAATTGGGGAATTCGATATGGAAAATCTCCGGTTTAAGTTTTCGGATTACCGGAATTCCGCTTATGCGGAAATCGCTGATGTCGCTATACGGATAAATGGGGATTTCGGTTTGCGACATTCGGTTTTCAATACCCACATCCTTTTGTCCGGTATATCCTATCGCCGTTCCAATATTCGATGGCTCGATAAAACCGTTCTTAGATGGGATACGGATATCGTTGCGGATTTCGAAAATAAGATTTTCGAACTGAATAATGGCAGTTTTCTTCTCAATAATCTTAAATTGAACATTCAAGGGAAGTTAGGAATGGAAGAAGATGGGTACGATACGGATTTCTTAATGGATACGCCGGAAACGGATTTCTCCAGCATATTGGCATTGATACCCGAAGAATTGAAAAACGGGACGAAAGACATAAAAACCCGGGGAAATTTCAATATTCGGGCTATGGTTAAGGGAAAATTGAAAGAGAACGAAATACCTCATTTCGATATCCGTTTGAATGTGGAAAACGGGATGTTGCAATATGCCCGTCTTCCCGAATCGATAGATGATATCGATATAATGTTGCATGCTTTTCATCCGGGGGGAAAATTGGACTCGGCAATTGTCGATTTGAGTAAATTGAATTTCAAAATCGGGAATACACCCTTCGATTTAAAACTTAAAGTGGAAAATCTCAACGACCCCGAAATCCATTGCCGGGCAAAGGGGAAGATTAATTTCGCCGAAATTAAACGCTCCTTGCCCGTAGATTCGGATATCAGCGGGGATTTATCCACGGAGTTGTATATAAACGGAAAATATCGTTATATCGAAAATGAGGAATATGAAAAATTCACCGCCGAAGGATTTTTCGATTTCCGGGAAATAAAACTCAAAGATGTTCGTTTTCCCCAAGGTCTTTATATCCCCCAAGGACGGATAAATATTTATCCGGATAAATTACATATGAGCGAGTTGAGTGCCGCCCTCGGAGTATCCGATTTCAAGCTCGACGGCTATATACGGAATTATCTCCCTTATTTATTCAAAAATAAGGAATTGAAAGGACGTTTTTCCCTCAAATCCGAATATTTGAATCTTAACGAGTTTTCCTTGCGGATATCCGATACGACAGGACGGAATATTCAAAGAGAAACGAAGACCTCTTCGGCGGTGGAAATTCCCAAAAACATCGATTTCGATATGAATACGGATATAAAACGCGCTTTATGGGATAATCTCGATATAAGAAACATCTACGGGAATATCGTTTTAAGAAAGGGGATAGCCTATTTGAACCGTTTGAAAATGAATATGCTTAAGGGGGAAATGGAGTTCTACGGAACCTATAATACGACCATGCCTCGAAAACCGAAAGCGGATTTTAAAATAAAAGCCCGGGAATTGGATATTCATTCCGCCTATAATTCTTTTACATCTATAAGAAAAACCATCCCTTTTGCCGCCAATTGTTCCGGAAATATATCCTGGGATATGAATTTTTTTACGGAATTGGACGAAGAGATGAATCCCGTTATGAAAACGGCCGGAGGAAACGGATATATCGCATCGAAAGATGTGGTTATCGGGGATAATGCTCTTATGTCGCAATTGGCCGGACTTATAAATGTGGAGAAACTCAAACGGTTAGATGTGGATAACCTGAAAATCGACTTCGAAATGGATAAGGGAAATATCATTATAAAACCCTTTAAAACGAAGATTGGAGGGAATTCTTTTTCGGGGGAGGGGAAACAGGGTGTGGACGGAAGTATCGACTATAATTTTTCCATGAATATAGACAGAAAATATTTCGGAGGACAGGCCGATAAACTTCTGTCGGCTATTCCCGGAAGCGAAAATCTCAAAGATATAGATTTGGATATACATATAAGCGGAACCTTGACCCACCCCGTTTTAAAGCCGGATTTTTCGAAAACGATAAAAAAAATAAGAAAAGAAGCGGGGAATAGCTTGATAAATAAAATAAAAGGTTTTTTGAAATGATGTACGATGACGTCTGTTATCCTCCGCTTGTCCTGTCTTTTTGTCGATAATGGATATTACGAACGGAATTAACGATAAGGATAAAAATGCATTCAAAATTTTCTTTGATGAAAATTTTGTTTCCCTTGTTATGTTCATTAAAACCTATTTGAAAGATACGGATAAGGCTTCCGATATAGCTCAGGAATGTTTTATCCGTTTGTGGAAAGAAAATTTGAAATTTAATTCCGAAGAAAATATCAAAGGCTTTATTTATGTTACCGCTAAGAATTTATGCTTGAATGAAATAAAACACAAGGAGGTGGTGGATCGCTATTCTTCGTTCGCTTTCCTCGATTCGGATGAATATGTAAAAAGCGCCATATTCGAGGAAGAAGTGTACGGGATCATTTATAAAGCAATAAATAGTTTGGCTCCCCGCTCCCGTAAATTCATCACATTGGTTCTTCAAGATTTTTCGAACGGGGAGATAGCTGAAAAACTCAATATATCCGTAAATTCCGTTCGGACACTGAAACAAAATGCCTATAAGCGTTTACGCTTATTGCTTAAAGATTACATCTATACGATTTTTATCTTGGAGCTTATGCGTTTTCACTGAATGAGAGAATCGGTTTTATTTCCGTTATAATAAGAAGAAATGGGAGAGCAGGCCGCTCTCCCATTTGAGATAAACAAACAAATTAATCCGGAATAGGGTTATCATCTATTTTTGGCTTATGATGACATTGCAAATATAGGGTGTAAATATGTATCTGTAAATCCCTATTTATAGGTATTTATGCGTTTTTCATATCCCCATTTATGGGGATTTTTTATTTTTTGGCGAAAAATCCCCTATGAAAGTCGTCTTTTTTCGTTTATAAATCCAAGACGATAACGGTGATTCCCGCTCCGCCCATTTGTACGTGTTCGTCTTTAAATTCCGAGACTATGGGATTGGTACGAAGATAATCCCGTATGATTTGTCGTAAGGCGCCCGTCCCCGTCCCGTGAAGGACACGGAGATTTTTCAATCCGAGTACGGCGGCTTCGTCGATAAATTCCACGACCCTTTGCAGTGCTTCGTCTCCGCGCATTCCCCTGACATCTATATCCGGTTTGAAATTCAGACGTTTGTTTTGGAAATTTTCCATATAAGAAGAGGCCGGTCTTGTGCGGACGGTTTTTTTTGCCCGATTGCCGGAAAGTTTTTTTAATTCCGCCGTTTTTACGACGGAGCGGAAATCCCCTAAGGCGACAACCGTATTCTGGGGATTCGTTTCCAATACTTCCGCTGTTGCTCCGTTGGGAAGACTTACCCAATCTCCCGCTTCGAGGGAGAGAGCCTCCTTGTTTCCCGTATGCGGATATATGTCATTTCTTTTTTTCCCTTCTTTTTTCCGGGAATTCCGGTTTTGGATTTTTTCTATTTTCCGTTGTATTTCAGCTTCTTTTTCAGCTTCTTCTTCGAGAATCCGTTTTTTATCCTCTTCCATTTTTTTCCGGATTTCCCGGGTAGCTTTTTTTTCGGCCTGGGTTTCCCGAATGACCCTTATGGTGTTTTCTACCGTACGGTTTGCCGTGGACAATATATCTTGAGCTTTGATTTTGGCTTCCCGGATGATGTTTTTCCTCATTGCCTCAATCTCCTTGAGTTCCTCTTTATACTTTTCGAGGGTTTCGTCTAAAAGTTTTTCGTTTTTATGTATTTTATCGCGTTTCTTTTCCCAATAATATTTATCTCTCAGTATATCCTTAAGGTGTTTGTCGAACAGGATATGTTCTTTTCCGATTTTTTCGGAGGCCCGTTCGAGGATATCTTGGGGCAATCCTATTTTCTTTGCGATTTCAAATGCGAACGAAGATCCGGGTTTTCCTATTTCGAGTCGGAACAAAGGAGACATTCGAGCCGAGTCGTACATCATGGCTCCGTTTATAAGTCCCCGGGTTTGGGACGCCATATGCTTGAGATTGGCGTAGTGGGTGGTGATGACTCCCATGGTTTCCTTGTCGTTGAGTGCTCCCAATACGGCTTCGGCTATGGCTCCTCCCAACATGGGTTCCGTGCCGCTTCCGAATTCGTCTATGAGGATGAGTGTGCTTTCGTCCGCATATTGTATGAAGTTCTTCATATTGATGAGATGAGAGCTATAGGTGCTGAGGTCGTTTTCTATGGATTGTTCGTCTCCGATGTCTATGAGGATGTTGTTGAAAATGCCGAATACGGAATCTCGGCTTACGGGTACGGGTATTCCGCATTGGAGCATATATTGGAGCAAACCGCAGGTTTGCAGACAGACGGATTTTCCTCCGGCATTGGGTCCCGAAATGATAAGTATTCTGTTTCGGGAATCGAGACTGATGTCGAGAGGGACTAAGGTTTTTCCGTTTTTTTTCAGGTTGATTTGTAAAATCGGGTGCCGGGCATTATGCCATTCCATATGGGCCTTGTCCTCGATTAACGGAAGGATACAGTCGACGCTGTTGGAAAAACTCGCTTTCGCCCGGGTGAAATCCACGGCTGCGAGAAATTCGTATGTCGGATACAGGTCGGGAATATATGGCCGGAGATTATCGGCGAATTCTTTTAATATACGCTGGATTTCCCGCTTTTCCTCTATTTGAAGTTCCCGGATTTCGTTATTGATTTCTACGATTTCTTCGGGCTCTATATAGGAAGTTTTTCCGGTAGCGGATTCGTCGTGTACGATACCCTTGATTTTGCGTTTATGGGCTGCCGGCAAAGGAATGACGATGCGTCCGTCCCGTACGGCCGGAGCTACGTCTTTGTCGGCCCACCCCTGGGATTGCGCATATTGGAGAATGGCATGCATCCGTTTCGATATGCCGGATTGTTTCGATACGATGGAAGAACGTATGAGGGCAAGTTCCCGGGAGGCATTGTCTTTTATGGTGCCGTTTTTCCCGATGATGGCATTCAGTCTTTCCGATATATAGGGGAAAAAACTTATACGGGAAGACTTCTCCGCCCATATGGGATATGCAGACCCGTTGAGCCTGAAAAATGCCAGTATGTCTCCCGTCAATTCCAAGGAGCGTTTGAAATCGTAAAGTTCTTCCGTGTCCGGAATCGTTCCGTCTACGGAGAGTTTTTTCAGCAAGGACCGGCAATCGGCAAAACCGTCTTCGGGAAAGGCATTCCCCGTCGCCAACAGAGACATGAATTCTGCGGTCGCTTCGAGATTTGCCCGGATTTCGGCAATGTCCGTAGAGAACTTCATCCTATCCGTCAGTTCGTTGCCCAATTCGGACAGACATCGCTCCGTTATCAATGTCCGTATCTTTGCAAATCCTATCTTATATTCAAAGTTGTTCGGATATATCACCTTCGTATTTTTTAAGTTGCCGCAAAATTACAAAATAAGATTAAGGGATGACCTCTGCTGCGAATCTTAATATCAAAACCGTGTTTTGAGGGTCGTTGGTTATAAGAGTGAGCGTTTTATGAACGAATCCGCTCTGTCCGGACGAATCGTATACGGCCGAGATGAGAATTTCGTCTCCTGCCCCTATCAAGGGTTTCGGCTTTTTTATTTTCAGGCAATTGCAGTCGGATTTTATTGCCCGGATGATAAGGGCATTCCGACCGGAATTTTTAAGTTTGTATTTCAATTCGAGTTTTTTTCCGCTTTTGATTTTCCCGAAATCTAAAACGGCATTTTCTATTTCTGCGATCGGCCTCTGTTTTATTTCTTCGGCGCTCAGTAGCGAAAAATCTTCGGATACCGCAGTTTCCACGATAAACCGGAAGGCGTATTCCTGTACTCCGTTGATAACGGGGAACAATAGCCAGCGCTTATAGCCGAACGTATATTTCGAATCGAATTTGAATATAATATGTCCTTTTTCTCCCGGTGGCGTATTTTCGGGATATATCTCCGTTTCTATTCCTTCCGGGGTTTTGTTGAATTTCAACGAAAGAGGGGAGTCGCTGCCGTTGTAGAATTCGAGGGTGTCGCAAGAGATGGTTCCCGAATATACATTGAAAGATATCTTATTGGTTTCTATCATTAATCCGTTCATATTCAGGCGGTATTTGGAAGGATGGGGCCGGTTCTCCTGTGCCTTTGCCAAAGGAGGGAAACTTAAACTTATAATAAGCAATATGTGTATACGCATAAATTCGTCATTAAAAAATGGAATTTGCGACTAAATTAATTTTTTTATTCCAAACCGGGGATAAAGTGCGGGATTTAACGTTCAGGAGACGGACCTCGATGAAATTTTGCGTAGAAAAGACCGGATGGGCCGGAAAATCGATTATATTCCTTTTCGCAATGCGCTTCCGGTGAAAAATACTTCGGTGAAGTTGGGGTGATTTTGCCTTCGAGTGGTTATCTTTGTATTTACGTAAAAACCGAGCTTATGAATATGCCGTTGGCCGAACGAATGCGCCCTAAGAAACTTGCCGATTATGTCGGACAGCAACATCTTATAGGAGAAGGCAAGATTATTCGCAATATGATCGAGAGCGGTCGCCTCTCTTCTTTTATTCTCTGGGGACCTCCCGGGGTGGGAAAGACGACACTGGCAATGATAACGGCCGCAGAACTGGAACGGCCGTTCTATTTGCTTTCGGCTATTAATTCGGGAGTCAAGGATGTGAGAGAAGTCATCCAAAAGGCCGAAAACCGGCAATTCTTTACGGCTCCCCGTCCGATTCTTTTTATAGACGAAATCCACAGATTTTCCAAATCCCAGCAGGATTCACTCTTGGCGGCAGTGGAAAAAGGGACGTTTACATTGATAGGAGCTACGACGGAAAATCCTTCTTTCGAAGTAATATCTCCCTTGTTGTCGCGTTGTCAGGTATATGTACTAAAACCCTTGGAGAAAGAAGACCTCATGGAGCTGTTGGAGCGTGTATTGGCCGAAGATATCTTGTTTAAGGACAAAGGATATGTATTGGAGGATCCGGAAGCATTGATCGCCTGTAGCGGAGGGGATGCCCGTAAATTGTTGAATTTATTGGAATTATCCGTAAACGTACTTCCTCCCGATTCGAGAATCATCGCAAAGGAAACCGTGAAAAAAGTGGCGGCATCCAATCCTTTGATGTACGATAAGGATGGAGAACAGCATTACGATTTGATTTCCGCCATGATAAAATCGGTAAGGGGAAGCGATCCCGATGCCGCCCTTTATTGGATGGCCAGAATGCTTGCCGGAGGAGAGGACCCGAAGTTCATAGCCCGGAGACTGATTATCTCGGCTTCCGAGGATATAGGTTTGGCGAATCCCAATGCAATGCTGATAGCCGATGCCTGTTTCGAGGCCGTACATAAAATAGGTATGCCGGAAGCGCGGATTCCTTTGGCCGAATGTATCATATATCTGGCTTCTTCTCCCAAGAGCAATTCCGCCTATAGGGCGATAAACGACGCTATGGACTATGTGGAACGCACGGGCAATCTCCCCGTTCCGATGGAGTTGAGAAATGCTCCTTCGAAATTGATGAAAGAATTGGGATACGGAAAGAATTATAAATATGCCCACGATTATCCGGGAAATTTTGTGGAGGCGGATTATCTCCCCCGGGATGCTCGGGGAAAGATTTTTTATTATCCTCAGGAAAATTCCCAGGAAATACATATATTCGAACGTTTAAGAAAATGGTGGAAGAAAAAATACAGATGAATATCGATGAGTTTTCAAAGAAGATGAATGCCGGTCCCATGTTTTATCTCTTGGCCGGCCCCTGTGTTATCGAGGGCGAAGAAATGGCTTTTGAAATTGCCGAAAGAGCCGATACGATATGCAAACGTTTGGGAATACCTTACGTATTCAAAGGTTCTTTTAAAAAAGCCAATCGCTCGCGTATCGATTCGTATACCGGTATAGGAGACGAGAAGGCCTTGGATATACTTAGAAGAGTGGGAGAAAGTTTTAAGATACCGGTAGTCACGGATATCCATTCTCCCGAAGACGCCTTAATGGCTGCCGCTTATGTGGATATATTGCAAATTCCGGCCTTTTTGTGCCGTCAGACCGATTTATTGGTGGCGGCTGCAAATACGGGCAAATGGGTGAATATTAAAAAGGGACAGTTCCTTTCGCCCGAGGCTATGGTCTTTGCCGTGGATAAAGTGCGTATGTCCGGGAACTCCAATGTGATGGTTACCGAAAGAGGAACGACGTTCGGCTATCAGGACCTCGTCGTGGATTATCGCGGCATACCTGTTATGCAATCGGCCTGTAATTGTCCGGTCGTCCTGGACGTCACTCATTCCCTTCAACAACCCAATCAGGCTTCGGGAGTGACGGGCGGACAACCGCAGTTGATAGAGACCGTTGCCAAGGCCGGAATCGCTGCAGGAGCCGACGGTATTTTTATCGAAACCCATCCGGAACCTTCCCGTGCCAAATCGGACGGAGCCAATATGTTGCGTCTGGATTTGCTGGAAGGGCTTTTGGAGAAACTGTGCCGGATCAGAGAGGCGATTCTCTAAACTTAGGGAATCGTCTCGAAATGTATTCTAAGGCAATCTTTTGAGGCATAGAATTTGTGCAGCATCGAAGGAGTATGCTGAAGTACACAGTCTTGAATCCCGAAAGAGACGAAGAAGATTTGCCGGTTATTTCCTGTTTTCCTTTCGGGGTTTCCGTTTATTTCTTTTTTTGCTTTCAAAGGCTTTGGGATTATATTCCGGAGCCTTGCCTATTTCTTTGGGAACAGGTATTTTGTATATGGTTTTTTCGAGGAATTTTTCGATGTTTTGAAATTTGGCCTGCTCTTCTTCGTTTACGAAGGTGATGGAAACCCCGTCCGCATCTGCACGGGCTGTCCTCCCGATCCGGTGAATATAATCTTCCGGATCATGGGGAACGTCGTAATTGATGACGAGAAGGATATCTTCGATATCTATGCCTCTTGCTATGACATCGGTGGCTACGATAATCGATATCTTGTTGTTTTTAAAATTGAGCATGACTTCTTCCCGTTCGCTTTGAGAAAGGTCGGAATGCATGGCCGCAACATTCAAATGGAGTTTTTTCAAAGCCCGGGTCAGTTCCTTAACCTTGATTTTCGAAGAAGAGAATATGATGGTCTTCCGTTCCTCGGGTTTATCCAATAACATTTGAGTGAGGAGGATTTTCTGAGCTTCGTAGCATATATAGGCCGACTGGATGATGGATTCGTTGGGTTTCGATACGGCAATACTTATTTCTTCCGGGTCGGTCAATATTTGTTTTGCCAATTCCCGTATTTTGGGAGCCAATGTAGCCGAGAACATAAGAGTTTGGCGCTTCTTCGGGAGCTTGTTTACAATATGTTGAATGTCGTCGATAAATCCCATATCCAACATCCGGTCTGCCTCGTCCAGGATGAAGTATTTTACCTTGGATAAATCGACTCCGCTATTGGCAATATGAGCGATAAGCCGTCCCGGTGTGGCGATGACGATGTCGGCACCCCGTAACATTCCTCTTTTCTGTTGCTCCCAATCGGCACCGTCCCCTCCTCCGTATACGACGGTGGAAGAAACGGGCAGGAAATAGGCGAAACCCTGAATCTGTATGTCTATTTGTTGTGCCAATTCCCGGGTGGGAACCATGATGACTGCTTTTACCGAATCTTCGGAATCCCGCTCTTTCAATAAATGATGGAGAAGCGGCAGGATGTAGGCCGCCGTTTTTCCCGTCCCGGTTTGTGCGCAGGCAATCACATCCTTGCCTTTCATTATGACGGGGATAGCCATTTCCTGTACCGGAGTGGCTTCTTCGAAGTTCATAGCATCCAAACCGTTCAGAATGCTGTCATCCAATCCTATTTCTGTAAATTTCATATTATAACCGTAATCTTCGACAAAGATACTGAATTATTTTTTTTACCTATACGGAACGGAAAATTTCTCTCGTTTGCTCGTCGTACATTTTTATGCCGGTTAATCATTTGATAATTTATAACTTTACATAATTACGGATAAAGACCGATTTGTCGCCGGTTTCCGAAAACCGGTCTGATGTTTTCTCTCCTCTGCACTTCCGTACGGAAGCCGGATTATTTATTGGGAGTCGGGGAGTTAGTATATCGATATTTGACACCTTTTAAGAGTCCGCTCTCAGGAATGGCGATTGTTTTGTAGGATTTTTGTAGCGGTCTTTTTGCGTAAAAAACGGAATTTGCTTTGCGGACTTAAAAATAAATGCTAATTTTGCAACCGGAAACCGGTCTAGTAGCTCAGCTGGATAGAGCAACGGCCTTCTAAGCCGTAGGTCTTAGGTTCGAATCCTAACTAGATCACTTTTCGGGATGGTCCGATAATTTTTTCCGAAGAATTGTGTCGAAAACTTTATTACGCTATCCGGGAACTCTTCGACAAAAATCTATAAAATTTCTTTCTACGGCTATTATACGGAATTTATCCTCAGACGGGACGATGACGATCCCTTTGCTACCGGATACGGGCATTCGGGAGCGTAATAATTATCGGATCGAGAAATTGGAGAGGAATCATTTTCGGTTTACCTATACTTTTACGGATGAAATACTGTCCGATTTGGTGAATTCTCAAAGACGGGGAAATACGGATATTCGTCCGTAAGTTCCGGCGAAAAGAAGGCCGGATTCGGCTTCCCGTTATGCATACGGCTTGTAGTCGGCCTTTTGTTTTTATGCAACTTATGAGTATTTACATTTTTATACGTCGGCATCTTTACGATTTCCCGGTATATGGCCGTTTGAAATATGCCGCAAAGACTTTGTTTCGAAGCCGAAAGGGCTCGTATTGTTTTTTTTCTGAAAATAGTTTGCAAATGTTTTGGATGGAAGAATAATGTTTTCTACTTTTGTCCCCGCTTTCGATAGGTTGTTGATGGGGTATTCGAGGGGTGGGGTAGAAGGCGAAGAAGTTTTTTGAAAAAATGCTTTAATAAAATTTGGAAGTAGGGTATAAAATTCTTTATCTTTGCATCCGCGTTTCGATAAAGAGAGGGGTTGTGTTTTATGGGGGCTTGGAGGAGGGTGAGAGGGTATGATTTTCGAAGTGCAATGTTATACGAGTTCTTCAACATATTGTAGAAAAAATATAAGACAGCAAGTGCGCGTCCCATAATTGGATATTATAGGAAATAGTATGAGCAGGAAAGAACATTGATTATAGAAATTTTACTATGAAGAGTTTGATCCTGGCTCAGGATGAACGCTAGCGATAGGCTTAACACATGCAAGTCGAGGGGTAACAGGCGGTAGCAATACTGTGCTGACGACCGGCGGATGGGTGAGTAACGCGTATGCAATCTACCTTTTACTCGGGGATAGCCCATGGAAACGTGGATTAATACCCGATGCATTTCTTTTGTGGCCTCATAAAAGAAATAAAGATTTATCGGTAAGAGATGAGCATGCGTTCCATTAGGAAGTTGGTAAGGTAACGGCTTACCAATCCGATGATGGATAGGGGTTCTGAGAGGAAGGTCCCCCACACTGGAATTGAGAAACGGTCCAGACTCCTACGGGAGGCAGCAGTGAGGAATATTGGTCAATGGTCGTAAGACTGAACCAGCCAAGTCGCGTGAAGGATACTGCCCTATGGGTTTTCAACTTCTTTTGTCAGGGAAGAATAAGGAGGATTCAATTCTCCGATGCCGGTACCTGACGAATAAGGATCGGCTAACTCCGTGCCAGCAGCCGCGGTAATACGGAGGATCCGAGCGTTATCCGGATTTATTGGGTTTAAAGGGTGCTTAGGCGGCAAATTAAGTTAGTGGTCAAATAGTCCGGCTCAACCGGATTTCGCCATTAAAACTGATATGCTAGAGATTAAACGAGGTAGGCGGAATAAGTTAAGTAGCGGTGAAATGCATAGATATAACTTAGAACTCCGATAGCGAAGGCAGCTTACCAGGCTATATCTGACGCTGAATCACGAGAGCGTGGGTATCGAACAGGATTAGATACCCTGGTAGTCCACGCCGTAAACGATGCTCACCGGCTCTATGCGATAAGACGGTATGGGGCTAATAGAAATAATTAAGTGAGCCACCTGGGGAGTACGTCGGCAACGATGAAACTCAAAGGAATTGACGGGGGCCCGCACAAGCGGAGGAACATGTGGTTTAATTCGATGATACGCGAGGAACCTTACCCGGGTTTAAATGTATGTTGCATTATGTAGAAATACGTATTTTCTTCGGAACTACATACAAGGTGCTGCATGGTTGTCGTCAGCTCGTGCCGTGAGGTGTCGGGTTAAGTCCCATAACGAGCGCAACCCTTATGATTAGTTGCTAACGGATAAAGCCGAGCACTCTATTCACACTGCCACCGTAAGGTGCGAGGAAGGAGGGGATGATGTCAAATCAGCACGGCCCTTATATCCGGGGCTACACACGTGTTACAATGGTCGGTACAGAGGGTTGCATTTACGTGAGTAACAGCTAATCCCTAAAATCGGTCTCAGTTCGGATTGGAGTCTGCAACTCGACTCCATGAAGTTGGATTCGCTAGTAATCGCACATCAGCCATGGTGCGGTGAATACGTTCCCGGGCCTTGTACACACCGCCCGTCAAGCCATAGGAGCTGAGGGTGCCTGAAGTTCGTAACCGCGAGGAGCGACCTAGGGCAAACTTGGTAACTGGGGCTAAGTCGTAACAAGGTAGCCGTACCGGAAGGTGCGGCTGGAACACCTCCTTTCTGGAGCTTATACTATAGCGCTTGCTGTTTTTTTTATTTGCTTTATGATATTTTTATATTAGGATTCCGCGGCCAGGTAAAAATCGGTTCGACTCCGATAAATCCACAACAGTTCATTGACATATTGGGAAGTAAAAATGGAATCATATTCCATTATAAAGAAGTAGAAGTAAAATTTATTAATACAATAAATCGAGCGAATACGAGTAAAATACGTAAGAAATTAAGAGCGTATGGTGGATGCCTTGGCTCTCAGAGGCGACGAAGGACGTGATAAGCTGCGAAAAGCTCCGGACAGGTGCAAATAACCATAGACCCGGAGATCTCCGAATGGGACAACCCGATATATTGAAGATATATCATGCCTTATGGCAGGCCAACGCAGGGAACTGAAACATCTTAGTACCTGTAGGAAAATAAAACAACAGTGATTCCCCCAGTAGCGGCGAGCGACCGGGGAGCAGCCCAAACCATCGATGTTTCGGCATTGATGGGGTAGTAGGGTTCCTTACTTAATAATTAGCGACGAATCGGAATTATCTGGAAAGTTAAACCGTAGCGGGTGAAAGTCCCTTACGAGTAAGTTGTCTGATTATTTGGGAATACCCTGAGTAAGGCGGGACACGAGAAATCCTGTCTGAATTTGCCGGGACCATCCGGTAAGGCTAAATACTCCTGAGAGACCGATAGTGAACGAGTACTGTGAAGGAAAGGTGAAAAGCACCTCGCGAGAGGAGTGAAATAGATCCTGAACCCATGCGCTTACAAGCAGTCGGAGCTGCATATGGCAGTGACGGCGTGCCTTTTGCATAATGAGCCTACGAGTTAATCTTTACTAGCGAGATTAAATACATTTGATGTATGTGAGTCGAAGCGAAAGCGAGTCTTAAATGGGCGGTAAGTTAGTATAGTTAGACGCGAAACCTAAGTGATCTACCCATGTCCAGATTGAAGGTTTGGTAACACAAACTGGAGGATCGCACCGTAAAACGTTGAAAAGTTTTCGGATGAGGTGTGGGTAGGGGTGAAAGGCCAATCAAACTGGGAAATAGCTCGTACTCTCCGAAATGCATTTAGGTGCAGCCTTTTAAGTTATGTTATAGAGGTAGAGCTACTGATAGGATGCGAGGGTTTCATCGCCTATCAAATCCGGATAAACTCCGAATGCTATAACACGAATTAAAGGAGTGAGCCTGCGGGTGCTAAGGTCCGCAGACGAGAGGGAAAGAACCCGGACCATCCGCTAAGGTCCCCAATTGTATGCTAAGTTGATGAAACGCGGTGGTATTGCCGAGACATCTAGTATGTTGGCTTGGAAGCAGCCATTCATTTAAAGAGTGCGTAACAGCTCACTAGTCGAGTGATACTGCATGGATAATACCCGGGCATAAGCATATAACCGAAGCGGTGGGATGCATATATATGTATGCATCGGTAGGAGAGCATTCCATATTTAGCGTAGAATCAATACTGTAAGGTATTGTGGAGCAAATGGAAAAGCAAATGTAGGCATAAGTAACGATAATGCGGGTGAGATTCCCGCACGCCGAAAGACCAAGGATTCCCCGGCAATGTAAATCACCCGGGGGTTAGTCGGGTCCTAAGTATCAGCCGACAGGCGAATGCGATGGCAAACAGATTAATATTTCTGTACTCATATTAAGAGCGATGCATTGACGTAGGAGTGACAATGCTGCGTACTGACGGAATAGTACGTTTAAGTAAGAATCCGTAGATTTATATAGTAAAGTACGTATAAAGAGGAGAATTACGAAAGTACCACGAGGCTTCGGCCGGTTGGATAATGCATGTAATCAGACTACCGAGAAAATTTGCTAAGCATATTTTAATATGACCCGTACTGTAAACGGACACACGTGGTTGGGTAGAGCATACTCAGGCGCTCGAGCTATTCATGGCTAAGGAACTAGGCAAAATTGTCCTGTACCTTCGGTATAAAGGACGCTCGACTTTAATCGAGCCGCAGCGACACGGTCCAGGCGACTGTTTAACAAAAACATATGACTATGCTAAATCGAAAGATGACGTATATGGTCTGACACCTGCCCGGTGCCGGAAGGTTAAGAGGAGAGGTTAGCAGCAATGCGACGCTTTGAATTGAAGCCCCGGTAAACGGCGGCCGTAACTATAACGGTCCTAAGGTAGCGAAATTCCTTGTCGGGTAAGTTCCGACCTGCACGAATGGTGTAACGATCTGGACACTGTCTCGGCCATGAACTCGGTGAAATTGTAGTTCCGGTGAAGATGCCGGATACCCTCAACGGGACGGAAAGACCCCGTGAACCTTTACTGCAGCTTCGCATTGTAGACGGCTACCGGATGTGTAGGATAGGTCGGAGACTAAGAAATAGTATCGCCAGGTATTATGGAGTCATTGTTGAAATACGACCCTTTTGTTATCTGTTTACTAATCCCTTTTTATAGGGAGACATTGCGTGGTGGGTAGTTTGACTGGGGTGGTCGCCTCCAAAAGTGTAACGGAGGCTTCTAAAGGTACCCTCATGTCGATTGGTAATCGACAAAAGCGTGTAATGGCATAAGGGTGCTTGACTGAGAGACCTACAAGTCGATCAGGTGGGAAACCAGAGCATAGTGATCCGGTGTGACCTCATGGACGGTCCATCGCTCAAAGGATAAAAGGTACTCCGGGGATAACAGGCTGATCGCTCCCAAGAGCTCAAATCGACGGAGCGGTTTGGCACCTCGATGTCGGCTCGTCACATCCTGGGGCTGGAGAAGGTCCCAAGGGTTCGGCTGTTCGCCGATTAAAGTGGCACGCGAGCTGGGTTCAGAACGTCGTGAGACAGTTCGGTCCCTATCTGTTGAGGGCGCGGGATATTTGCGAGGCCCTGACTCTAGTACGAGAGGACCGGGTTGGACGCACCTCTAGTGAATCAGTTGTGTCGCCAGATGCATTGCTGAGTAGCTACGTGCGGATAGGATAAGCGCTGAAAGCATCTAAGCACGAAGCCTTCCTCAAGATGAGATATCCTTTAAGGGTCGTTGTAGATGACGACGTAGATAGGTTGCAGGTGTACAGTCGGTGACGGCATAGCCGAGCAATACTAATCGCCCGAACGCTTACGTATGTATTGAAATATGATTCTTTACTTCCCGATGGTCATTGAAACATTAGGTATAGTTCTTATTTATAGGATATAGTTATTATCGTATTTCGTATTTATTTGAGAAAATAACGATAAGTTCATAAGATATTAAAAGGTGTCTATAGCAAAGGGGATCCACCTCTACCCATTCCGAACAGAGAAGTTAAGCCCTTTAGCGCTGATGGTACTGCCTTATGGTGGGAGAGTAGGTCGATGCCGAATTT
>JBGZEX010000079.1:0-4412 GCA_041846495.1 Marinifilaceae bacterium | reverse complement strand
TGGGTCAGAGAATTCTTCGTCAGTTTTTGATAATATTCCGCACGAGCGGTGATGCGTCCTTTGAGAAGTCCCAACTCTAAGGCGATATTCCAGGTGTCCGTCTCTTGCCATTTGAGTTTTTCATTGGGCATGGCAACCAATTCCGCTCCTGTTGCATCGGAAGATTCATAGGGTTTTAGCAGATTGCCGTATGAATATAATTCGCGCGATTGATAAGGCGCAAATCCCTGAGTTCCGGTTACCCCGTATGAACCTCTCAATACGAGGCCGGAGATGAAGTCGATTTCCGTCATAAATTGTTCTTTTTTTACATCCCAGCGCAGGCCGGCGGACCAGAAGGGTGCAAACCGGTTATCTTTTCCGAATTGAGAAGACCCGTTGATACTGATGTTGAAGTCGGCGGAATATTTGAAATCATAGGAATAACCGAAGCTACCGCTGGCAGCTACCAGACGGGAAGTGTTTTCCGCACCGGTCATGTTTTCATCGTATTTCTTACCGAATAGGATATCGTCCATATTTTCATTCGGGAACCCCGTTACATAAGCACCGTAGTTATGTTCTTTGGTTTCCTGTAATGAAAAACGGGCATTGGCGGTTACGTAGTGTACTGCGGCAAACAGTTTGTTGTAACTGGCGGTTAAGTCCAATGCATAGGCGAAGTTTTCGTTTTCCGTACGTCTGAAATCGCCCTTTTTGGTCGGATCTTTTGTATAATCGAATGCAGTATGTTGGGCGGGGCGGAATACCTCCGTTTTTCCGTTTAATTTGGAAAGAGAAAATGCTCCCGTCAAGCGTAAATCGCTATTGGGATTGTATTCTATACTGAATTGATTTCTTACTCTGAAGCTGCCGGTCCTGTTAATGGTATTCAATTGGGCATTGTACATCGGGTTCGCATAGCTGAGGGTTGCAGTGCTTCTGCGAAAACTCATGTCGAATGCGTCTAAGCGTTTTAATATCTCGCCGTTTTCACCGTAAGGACGCAGATAGGGATTGAGCCTTGTATATTCGGAAAAGTCGCCCCAGGGAGATTCTTCACCTACGGCATCCTCCACACTGACACTGTTTTTCAATAATACTTTTTTGAAGCGATACAACAAATCCAAGGCCCCGGTCATAGTGTTCCTTTTGGAGCCTTTCATCACACCGGGGGTAAAGTTGCCTCCGAAGTATAATTTATAGCGCAAAGCATGATCCCCTCCTTCAAAACTTAGAGAGTGGCGATGCTGTGCTGCCGTACGTAAAGGTTTGTCTAACCAGTAGGTATCGACTCCGCGTAATACCTCTCTTAACTTAGAGGCGTATAGTTCCAAGGGTTCCAAAGCTCCGTTGTTTGATTTATAAAAACCTGCCAGACGTTCCGCTTCCAGCTTTTCTTTTGCATTCATCAGGTTATAGGCGGATAAATCGGGGGTTTCCATACGGACGTTTCCACTGTAAGTAACCCATAAACGTCCTACTTTAGGTGTTTTGGTTTCAATAACGATAACGCCGTTGGCCGCTCTTGCACCATAAATGGCTGTCGCAGCCGCATCTTTTAATAGCGTGATTGCTTCTACCCGATCGGGATCTAAGTCGACCAAGGCTTGGAGGTCTATTTCGAATCCGTCCTGAATAATCAGAGGCTTATTGGGATAAGTATCGTATTCTCCCTGTAAAGCCACGATGTCGGTCGATGTTTCGGTTGTTGCTCCGACGGGAAGTGTGGCCTGGCCGCGCATCCGTAAATCGGGTAAGCGGTTGGGGTTTGAACCGCTGGAGATGTCTTCCATAATACGGAAACTCGGGTCTACCGCAGCTAATGCTTTGGATATGTTGGTCGCACTGATTTTCTTCAAATCGTCGCCCTTAACCCGTACCGCAGAACCGGTAAATCCCTCTTTACGGCGGTTAAACATACCGGTGACCACGACGGCATCCATTTCGACGGTTTCTTCTTCCATCTTGACGGTGATTTCTTTTTGTCCCGTATATTTGATTTCTCGCGGTTTCATGCCGATGAAGGAGAATGAAAGGATAATATCTTTTTTGTCGGGCAATTCGAGTCTGAATTCTCCGTCCGTATTCGTCGAACTGCCCAATGTCGTGCCTTTGACAACGACGGTAACACCCGGGAGGGGATTGCCTTTCGTGTCAATAACCTTCCCCTGCACCACTTTTATCTGTTGGGCGGACGTTTGCGGAGCGGGTGCTTTTTTTAACAGGATGGTTTTCTCCGTCATTTCGTATGAAAGACCGGTGCCTGCCAGTAGTGTACGGAGCACTTCCTGAATAGAGGCATCACGAAATTTCAGATTTTTTACCCTTGTCTGCGGTAAATCCCAATCACTATACACGAAACTGAATTCGGACAGCCGGCAAATTTCATCGATGACTTCTTTGAAAGAGCCGTTTTTGACATTCAGGTTTAATTTAACCTGTTGAGAGTAAACGCTGGCATTGACTTGTAATGTCAATAAGAGCAAGAAAATAAGAACTGTCTTCATCACCGAATGGATGATTTTTCTACCCCCCGGATAAGGGTATAAAGATTCTTTCCCCATAATTTTGTATTTAAAATTCAACTTGCATTTATAAACTGTGGACGGCGGTTGTGAACATTTAGCTATGCGAGGAAGGCATTGCGAATGCTCTCCCGTTTTATTTTACAATTATCGTATTCCCTTTAATATCAAAATGTACTCTTCCCGTTTTCTGCATCAACTCCAAGACTTTTGTGGCTTTTTCGTATTTTCGAATATTCAGGGAAAATGGGATTTGCCCGGCTTGGCTGTCGGCATAGAAAACGTCGAATGAATACCAGCGTTTCAGGTCTCTGAGTATATCTTCCAAAGGGCAGTTGTTGTATATCATCTTGCCGTCTTTCCAACTTACATACAATTCCGTATTTACTTGTTTTACGCTTATATCTTTTGTCTTTTTATTGAATACGGCTTGATGTTCCGGACTCAGACGTACGTTAGTGTTGTGCGATTCAATGTCGACGCTTCCGGACACCAGAGTGGTTAGAATTGCATCTTCCTCCTGATAGGAACGGATTCCGAAAGAAGTTCCCAATACTTTTACCTCTATTCCTTCGGTGTGGATAATGAAAGGACGTGAAGTATCGCCGGAAACTTCAAAATAGGCTTCTCCGCTTAGTTCTACAATGCGTTTGTTGCCGGTGAATTGTGTCGGGAACTTTAATTTCGATTCCGCATTCAGCCACACTTCGGTGCCGTCGGCCAGGGTGAGACGATATTCTCCGCCTTGCGGCACCCATACCGTATTATTCGGTCGGGCCGTTTGTTGTAATTGGCCGCTTGCCTGTATGTGCAGATGCCCGGTTGTATCCTGTCGCATTAAATTGCCTTCCGGGGTTGTGATGTATTTGTTCTCTTTTTCGTTTAAAGATATTTTTTCGCTTGTAGTTAATGTCAAAATCGCTTTGGAAGAACCGCTTTCGCCGAATGCTTCCGTCGGAACCGGAACTTCGGAGGTCGGGAGATTCCATAATAGGGCAATTCCCGCTATGACGACAAATATTGCTGCCGCTCCCGATATTCTTCGAAGGAAACGTTTTCGTCGGTTGCTGCGTATTTGTTTGTACAGCCGTATTTGTACGGTTTTCTGCATTCGGCTCATGAGACTTTCTTCTCCGGATATTTCCACGCAGGTGTACAGTTTTATCATTTTTCGGAAATAGGCCCGATTGGCAGGTGTCGCTTTCAGCCATTCGGAAAGTTCCGCTCGTTGTTCGGAGGATAATTCTCCTTTGTGAAACAAGAGTATGTATTCGTCTATATGCTTTTGCGGTAACATAAATCTGTCGTTCTTTTAATATAACAACAAACGATTGCAAAAAAGGGTGACAGCCGGGTGAGTTTATTTTAAAAGGAAATACAGGAAAAGCGTGAGATTGTTTGCATAATGTTCCCGTAATTGTTGCATTGCTCTGCGTAACAATGTTTTTACCGTATTGAGGGAGATGCCGAGACGGTCGGCGACTTCCCGGTATTTTTCTTTCCGGTAGAAAACGGCTTTTACTATTTCACGGGTCTGGGCAGGCATGTTTTCGATATCTTGTCTGATCCGTGTGAATATATTTTCGTTTAATTCGGAATATTCTTCTTCTTCGATCGCTACATAGAAAATATCCGAACTGTTGCGGAGGATGTCTTTCTTCTTTGAAAAATTGATGCAGGCATTCTTGACAGCCCGGAAAAGCCATAGTTTGACTTCGTCGGCAGGGACTTTGAAACAGGCCTTCGATTTCCAGAAATTATAAAATACCTCTTGTACGATATCTTCCGCATCGCTCTTTGAATTGACAAAGCTCAGAGCGTACAAGAGCATTGGGCGTGAGTATTCGTGGAAGAATAGGTCAAATTTGTTTGTTCCGCCTGTTTTATTTTCCGGCCATGTCGTAG
>JBGZEX010000078.1:0-9109 GCA_041846495.1 Marinifilaceae bacterium | reverse complement strand
TTTATATAAGCGGAACGGAGGTAAAAGAGCGAATACTCAAAGAATATAAGGATGAAAATTCGGCTACGGTGGATATGTTTCTTCAAGTGGTTAAGGATGTACGTACTATTTTTAAAACTCCTTCTTACGGCCTGGTAATGTGGTCGCATGGTAGCGGATGGCTGCCTCATACGAAGGCGAATATCAAGTCTGTGGGCTCGACGGCTTCTCCCGATCTTTCTCTATTTCCCCATCATGCCTATTTCGGAGAGGACGGAGGAAATAACGGAATGGAGATATCCGATTTGGCTGAAGGAATCGGGAATTCCAAGCCTTTCGCGTTTATTTTATTCGATGCCTGTTTGATGAGTTCCGTCGAATCCTTATACGCCATGCGGAATAATGCGGATTATTTTATCGCCTCTCCGGCCGATATCATATCTACGGGGTACCCTTATAAGGAAATCGTAAAATATTTTTGGGGCGGCAAGGAAGACTATGAGAAAATATGCCGGGCTTATTTCGATTATTACAATAACCAGTCGGGAAATTGGCAATCCGCCGCTACCGCTCTTATAGACTCTCGGGAATTGGAAAATTTGGCCGTCGAAACGGCCGGGATTCTGAAAGGCAGAAGGGAAGAAATACAAAGTATGGAAACCGAGGGAATTATGTATTATTTTTCCAACTTGAATAACTATAAACCTCATTTTTTCGATTTCGGAGAATTTATCAAAAAGATGGCAACTCCGGCACAGTATGGAGCGTTTAAAAACATATTGGACAAGGCCGTTTGTTATAAGCGGGCGACACCTTATTTTTTCCGGAATAGCGAGGGAGAGAAGTATGCCATGCCGGTTGAGAAATACAGCGGATTGAACACCTACATCCCTTCCAAAAACTGGGGAGAGTCGTATAATACGATATATTTTTCTTCGGAATGGGCCGGGAAAGTTTATGTTGAATGATTTTTTATAAAGCAAGACTTCGTCCGGTGTTTATATATCGGTCGATTTAAATATAAGTTTGATATGGAAGATAGATTGAATATAGGAATTACACACGGGGATATTAACGGAATCAGTTATGAACTTATAATGAAACTCAATTCGGAAAATCGTTTGTCCGAATTATGCACTCCTGTCGTTTACGGCTCTTCGAAAGTTGCCGCTTATTACCGGAAAACTTTGAATATGGAAAATATTAATTTCAATTCCATTCAAAACCACCATGAAATCAATGCGAAGCGTTGCAATATCTTAAATTGCATAAACGATGAAATCAAAGTGGAAATGGGGCATCCGACCAAGGAATCCGAAGAGGCGGCCATGCTTGCGGTGAAACTGGCTTTTGACGATCTCGATTCGAATAAATTGGATACTGTTGTTATGGCACCCTTGTCGAGGGAAAGTTTCCGTTTCGAACGGGCCTCTTCATTTTTGGATTATCTTTCCGACAGATATCGTTCCGAGGGGATATTTCCCATATTTTTAGGAGAACATCTTAAAATAGGGCTGGCTACTTTTTCCATTCCCCTTGCCAAAGTGGCTGAGGTTTTATCCGGGGAAGCGATTTATGAAAAATTGAAACTTTATCATGAAACCCTTAGGCGAGATTTTACGATTATCAAGCCTAAAATAGCCGTTTTGAGTTATAATTCTTTGGTCGGCAATATGGGACGATTGGGAAAAGAAGAGGAGGAAAGCGTTAAGCCGGCTATAGAAAATGCCCGGGAAAGCGGTATTATGGCTTTGGGGCCCTATGATGCAGCAACTCTTTTTTCTTCGGGAGATTATAAAAAATTCGATGCGGTTTTTGCGATGTATTACGAACAGGCTTTGCTTCCTTTCAAGATGTTGGAAGGGATGGGCGGAGCCGTATATATTGCCGGTTTGCCTGTCGTTTGTACGACGACTTTGCATGGGGCCGGTTTCGATATGGCGGGTAAGGGGGCGGCGGATGAATCCGGTTTGAGAAATGCTTTGTATATGGGGATGGATATTCATCGTTCCCGTAATATATACGACGAAGCCTCTAAAAATCCGTTGCCCCGTTATGAGATAGGAGGGAATATCAACGAATCGGATATGAATGTGGAGCAGATTGCAGGTTTGAGCGAAGAAGTTACGGATACGCATTGATTTATTTTTGCCGGGGTTATATGTTCGGGGGATATTAAAGACAATATTGGCATGGAATGCCGGAATTAATTTAGAGATATGGCAGAAGAATATTCGGAAGATTCGATAAAAACACTCGAGTGGAGGGAGCATATTCGTCGCAGACCGGGTATGTATATCGGCAAATTGGGAGACGGCTCGGCTCCGGACGACGGAGTTTATATATTGATTAAGGAGGTGGTGGATAATTCGATAGATGAATTTGCGATGGGAGAGGGGAATGAAATCGAGATAGAGATCGAGGATAGAAAAGTGAGGGTGAGGGATTACGGTCGGGGCATCCCTTTGGGCAAGGTGACGGATGTTTCTTCCAAAATGAATACCGGAGCCAAATACGATTCTGCGGTATTTAAAAAATCCGTAGGTCTCAACGGTGTAGGTATCAAGGCGGTAAATGCTTTGTCGGAGATTTTTATCATCGAATCCTTCAGGGATGGGAAAGGCAAGCGCGTGATTTATAACCGGGCGCTTATCAAAGAGGAGGAAGATATCGAGTATACCGAAGAGGCTAACGGCACCTGTGTCACCTTTATTGCGGACAAGGAAATATTCGGGAATTACAGTTTCATATGGGAGTATTTGGAGACGATGTTCCGGAATTATACCTTTTTGAATGTGGGGCTCACCATAAATTTCAACGGGCAGAAGTTCTTTTCCAAAAAAGGATTGTACGATTTGTTGACCGATAATATGAGCGGCGAGGGATTGTATCCCATCATCCATCTTCGGGATAATGATATCGAGATAGCTTTGACGCACGGGCGACAGTACGGCGAAGAGTACTATTCTTTTGTGAACGGACAGCATACCACTCAGGGAGGGACCCACCTTGCGGCATTCCGGGAAGCTTTCGTAAAAACGGTAAGAGATTTCTACAAAAAGGATTTCGATGTGGCGGACATACGGACGTCCATTATCGGAGCCATAAGCATAAAGGTGCAGGAACCCATATTCGAATCCCAGACCAAAACGAAATTGGGCTCCAAGGATATGGGACCGGACGGACCTTCGGTGCGCAATTTCATCATGGACTTCGTCACCCGGGAACTGGATAACTTCCTGCATCGCAATCCCGATACGGCGGATTTATTATTGCGTAAAATCGTGGAAACGGAGAAAGAACGCAAGGCTATGGCCGGGGTTCAGAAAATTGCGAAGGAACGTGCCAAACAAGTGAGTTTACATAACCGGAAACTTAGAGATTGCAGGGTGCATTTCAATTCGAGTCACGAAAGGAAAAACGAGTCCTCCATATTTATTACCGAGGGCGATTCGGCCAGCGGTTCGATTACTACTTCCCGGGATGTGAATACTCAGGCCGTATTCAGTTTGAAAGGGAAACCGCTTAATTCGTACGGGAAAACCCGGAAAATGGTATACGAAAACGAAGAATTCAATCTATTGCAGGCAGCGCTCAATATCGAGGAAGGATTGGATAATCTGCGCTATAATAATGTGATAATAGCTACGGATGCCGATGTGGACGGCATGCATATCCGTTTGCTCCTGCTTACTTTTTTCCTGCAGTTTTTTCCCGATTTGGTAAGGGCCGGACATCTCTACATATTGCAGACTCCTTTGTTCAGGGTAAAAAAAGGAAGCGAAAACAAATACTGTTATTCGGAAGCGGAAAGAGATAAGGCGGTAAAACAAATGGGGAGCAAATCCGAGATTACCCGGTTTAAGGGATTGGGGGAGATTTCCCCGGACGAATTCGCCGGTTTTATCGGTAAGGATATTCGCTTGGAACCGGTACGCGTACGTAAAACCGATGCCATCGATACGATACTTTCGTATTATATGGGGACGAATACCATGGAGCGGCAGGAATTTATAATCAACAATTTGTATGTAGAAAAAGATGAATTTTGAAACATATGTCTGAGGATAAATACGAAAATACGGATGACTCTCGCGAAGAACCGGTGAGGAGAGAGGGAGCGAGCGAGAATCGGGCTTTGCCGGATGCGGAAACCGTATCCGATGAAAGAGGAGAAGACGGACGTATCCGCTCTATAAAGAATCTTCATGGAATGTTCCAAAATTGGTTCCTGGATTATGCTTCCTATGTGATATTGGAACGGGCCGTTCCGAATATTCAGGACGGACTTAAACCCGTGCAGAGGCGTATTCTTCATGCAATGAAACAATTGGATGACGGACGTTATAATAAATGTGCGAATATTATCGGACATACCATGCAATATCATCCCCATGGGGATGCTTCCATAGGAGATGCTTTGGTGCAATTGGGACAAAAGGATTTGCTTATCGATTGTCAGGGAAATTGGGGAAACATATATACGGGAGATGCGGCAGCCGCTCCCCGGTATATAGAGGCAAGGCTTTCCAAATTCGCTCAAGATGTGGTTTTCAATCCTAAGGTGACGGATTGGAAACTTTCCTATGACGGTCGCAATAAGGAGCCGGTTTGTCTTCCGGTCAAATTTCCTCTGCTTTTGGCCCAAGGGGTGGAAGGCATAGCGGTAGGTCTGGCTTCTAAAATCCTTCCCCATAATTTCGTAGAACTTATCGATGCGAGTGTAGCTTATCTCAGGGGAGAGGAATTCGTACTTTATCCGGATTTTCCCACCGGAGGAATGATGGATATTTCGCGTTATAACGACGGTTTGAGGGGGGGGAGTGTTAAGATAAGGGCGAAGATAGATAAGGAGGTGGAGTCTAAGGTGTTGAAAATAACAGAATTGCCATTCGGTAAAACTACAACCACTCTTATCGAGAGTATTATTAAAGCCAATGAAAAAGGTAAGATTAAGATAAAAAAGATCGACGATAATACGGCGGCCGATGTGGAGATTCGGATTTCCTTAGGAACGGGAGTATCTTTGGATAAGACTATAGACGCTCTTTATGCATTTACCGATTGCGAACTTTCCGTGGCTCCCAATGCCTGCATTATCGATGGAGACAAACCTTATTTCATTCCTGTTTCCGACATACTCAAACGCTCTACCGATACGACGGTTCGGCTTTTGAAAAAAGAATTGGAGATAAGATTGGAAGAATTATTGGCCAAGTGGTTTTTCTCGACTTTGGAGAAAATATTCATAGAGAAACGGATTTATAAAGATAAGGCTTTTGAGGAGAGCGAAACCCTGGATGCGGTGGTCGCTCACGTGAGAGGGAGATTGGAACTTTTTTTGCCGGAGCTTCATCGAAGTGTGGAGGATGAGGATATTCGTAATTTGTTGGAAATAAGGATGAAACGCATCCTTAAGTTTAATTCCGACGAAGCGGATGCTTATATTAAAAGCATAGAAGAGGACATGGCGCAGGTCCGTTACGATCTCGAACATTTGATACCTTATGCCATAGCTTATTATTTGAGGATAAAAGAAACCTACGGAAAAGGCCGGGAACGGAAAACGGAGATACGCAGTTTCGAAAACATCGAAGCTACGAAAGTCGCCGTTGCCAATGAAAAACTTTATATCGACCGGGAGGAGGGATTCGTAGGCACTTCTTTGAAAAAGGACGAATTTATTTGCGAATGTTCCGATATAGACGATATCATCGTTTTCAGAAAGGACGGAACTTATTATATTACCAAAATTGCGGAGAAACTCTTCGTCGGCAATGATGTGCTTTATGTCAATGTGTTTAAAAAGAACGATAAACGTTGTATCTATAATGTGATTTACCGGGATGGAAAATACGGTACGACTTATGTGAAGCGGTTTAACGTCACGGGGATAACCCGGGATAAGGAATACGATTTGACCAAGGGTACGAAAGCTTCGCGCATACTTCATTTTTCCGCTAATCCCAATGGGGAAGCGGAGATCGTAAAAATTTGTCTCAAACCCAAATCGGGAGTTCGAAAATTGATATTCGAATACGATTTTGCCGATTTGGCCGTTAAGGGACGGCATTCCATAGGGAATATCCTGACAAAAAACGATGTGCATAAGATTTCCGTAGTCCAGAAAGGAGTTTCCACTCTCGGAGGCAGGAAACTGTGGATCGATGAGGATGTATTCCGATTGAATCCGGATGGGAGAGGACGTTTTTTGGGTGAATTTTACGGAGGAGACAAAATTTTGGTGGTTACCAAAGACGGTAAATTCCATACTACGGACTTCGATTTGAGCAATCATTATGAAGAGGACTATATCGTATTGGAAAAATACGTTCCTTCTAAAATATGGTCGGCCGTTTTTTACGATGGAGAGCAGGAATATTATTATTTGAAGCGATTTAAGTTCGAAGAGAGTCAACGCCCCCTTTCTTTTATCGGAGATTTTTCAGGTTCCCGTTTGATAGAGTTGAGCGGTTGTAAAGGAGTGGGATTCACCGTATATTTCGCGGGGAAAGATAAAAACCGTCCCGAGTTTTTCGTGGATGCGGAAGAGTTTATTGCGGAGAAATCCTATCGGGCCCGGGGGAAACGTTTGACTACGTTCGAGGTCGGAGAAATCGTAAAAACAGAACCGGAAAATTCGGAAACGATGACGGAAAATTCGGAAACGAATAAAGATATTGTCGAAGAAGATGAAAAAAGGGAGGAGAAGCTTGAGGGACAGATGAGTTTGGAGTTCGATTAATCGGATAGACGGTCGGTTAAAGGCTAAACTATGAAGAGATATTTCATCGTCGGATATATGGGGGCCGGGAAAAATTATTACGGCCGCTGGATGGCTAAAATGCTTTCTCTTCCTTTTTATGATCTCGATGCTTTTATAAAACGGCGGGAGAAGATGTCCGTAGAAGATATCTTTATGCATTTCGGAGAAGGATATTTCAGAACCCGGGAACGGGATTATCTTCGAGAGTTGAGTTTCGTTGCTGAAAATTATGTTATTGCCACGGGTGGTGGCACGCCTTGCTTTTACGACAATATGGATTTTATGAATGAGCGGGGATGTACCATATGTTTGAATACTCCTTTGGAAATTATTTCCCGGCGTTTGGAATGCCGCAGAGGGAAGAGGCCGCTTTTGGAAAATATCCCTCGAGAAGCGGTGTACGAATATGTGAGTGCTCATATGAAATCCCGTTCATCTTATTATGCTAAGGCCCGGATTCAACTCTATCCCGATGCAAACGGGCGTTTCTCTCTTCCGGAAAGGATAGATGATTTGGAATTTATAAAATAAATTCCCAAATTTGTAGCAGAGGGTGTTAACGATGAAATACGTATATCTCAACATAAAACGCCGCGACAGGTTTTAAGTCTTGCCGGTTCTTTCATCCGGACTGTCGATTCTTTTACTCAAATTTTATTTACTAATTAAATCATATAATCATGGAATTACCTTTTTCAGAATCCTACCGTATCAAAATGGTGGAAAATATTAAGAAAAGTACGCGTAAAGAGCGTGAACAATGGATAAAAGAGGCAAAATACAATCTTTTCGGCTTGAAGAGCGATCATGTGTTTATCGATTTGCTTACGGACTCGGGGACGGGTGCTATGAGCGATAAGCAATGGTCGGAATTGATGTTGGGAGACGAAAGTTATGCGGGAGCCCGTTCCTACTATAAAATGAAAGATGCAATCAGGGATATTCTCGGATTCGAATATTTTTTACCTACTCATCAGGGACGAGCAGCCGAAAACGTATTGTTTTCTACTATAATCAAGGCGGGAGACATACTCCCCGGAAATTCTCATTTCGATACGACAAAGGGGCATATCGAATTCCGGAAGGCGTTTGCCGTCGATTGTACTATAGACGAAGCTTCGGATACCCAATTGGAAATACCGTTTAAGGGAAATATGGACCCCGGGAAATTGGAAAAGATATTGAAGGAAAATCCCAAGGATAAAATCCCGGCCGTGGTGCTTACGGTAACGAACAATACGGCGGGAGGCCAACCGGTGTCCATGAAAAACATACGCGAGGTGGCCGCGTTATGTAAGAAATACGATGTTCGCCTTTTGATGGATTCCGCCCGTTTTGCCGAAAACGCTTATTTTATTAAGACCCGGGAGGAAGGTTATGCCGATAAGAGCATTCGGGAAATAGTGAGAGAGATGTATTCCTATGCGGATATAATGACGATGTCTTCCAAAAAAGACGCAATCGTGAATATGGGCGGTTTCGTAGCTTTCAAATCGGAGGAACTTTGGAAAAAAGCTCAGATGTATTGCGTGATGAACGAAGGATTCATTACTTACGGCGGTATGTCGGGCCGGGATATGAATGCTTTGGCACAGGGGCTTTACGAAGGTACGGAATTTCAATATCTCGAAACCAGAATAAAACAAGTGGAATATCTCGGGAAGAAGTTGGATGAATACGGGATTCCCTACCAACGTCCTGCCGGAGGCCATGCCATTTTCGTGGATGCCAAGAAAGTGCTTACCAAGGTTCCGAAAGAAGAGTTTATCGCCCAAACTTTAGGCATAGAACTCTATCTCGAAGCAGGTATCCGTGGAGTGGAAATAGGTTCTCTTTTGGCCGACAGAGATCCGGTAACTCATGAAAACCGTTATCCCCGGCTTGAGCTTCTGCGTTTGGCTATTCCCAGAAGGACATACACCGACAATCATATGGATGTTATAGCGGCGGCTTTGAAAAATGTGTACGACAGGAGAGAATCCATTACCAGAGGTTATGTGATAACCAAAGAATTCCCCATAATGAGGCATTTTACCATCGAGTTAAAACCTGCCGAATAAAAGACGAGGCTATTTTGAAATAAGCACTTCCCCCGAAATTCAAACAGAAATTTTCGGGGGAAGTTGTCTGAATACGCTTCTTTCATTGGAGAAAATAAATCTTATAAAGAATTATGAATCAAAAATACATGAGAGATATACTTTCGATTTTTGTTAATATTTTTTTTATTGCTGTCCGCTAAACCATAATTATCTTGCCCCAACTCGTTATCTATCACGTGTTGGGGGGTGTTTTAGTTTACGGACAAGCCCCCTTATGTCAAATTCTCTTCTTCCGGAGGTTCTTCGGCTGTTTGTTTTAGGA
>JBGZEX010000077.1:0-24263 GCA_041846495.1 Marinifilaceae bacterium | reverse complement strand
CGTACGCATGGCGATAGCTCGGATAAATTCTACCGAAAGAAGAACCGTAGCTAAGCTCCAATCCCGCCATAGAACGAATAATAAGATTTCGAACGGGAGTAAGGGTAAGATTGCCGTTGGTGGAAAGAATAAAGGAATCGGTCCCTTTGGATTGGGTGTTCATCACGTGCTTGGGAGTCGTGATATCGAGCAACGGGACATACTCCAATTCGTCTCCCGTCTCCGGATCGAAGGGCGAAACGAAAGGGGGATTCATGGCAGCCAAACCTCCTCCGCTCGCATTATTATTTCCGAATGGCGAGGTTTTAGCATCATCGTACGATAAAGAAGTATTCAGTCCGATACGAACCATATCGTTGAGTCGGGTATTCAAGTTTATACGGGCGAATATTTTTTTATAGCTCGACCCCATTCTGAGTCCTTCCTGACTTAGGCCTCCTGCGGAAAGGTAATACGAAGTCTTGCCCGTACCTCCGGAAATCGAAGCATCCGCCTCATACATAGGCGCTTGCTGATATATGTATTGATACCATTTGAAATCGGTCCCTTTGAAATATTTTTCATTAAGAACATCTAATTCCTGCTGAGTGTAAATTCCCGTTTCGATATAATATCTCTGAAGTTCCGAAGCCGTCATAAGCTGTTCGAAGTAATCCGTATTCGCAAGCGTGGACACTCCGTACTGTCCGCGTACGGTGATTTTAGCCCGTTCGTTCACCGTTCCTCTCTTGGTCATCACATATACCACTCCGTTGGCGGCGCGTGCCCCGTATATCGAAGTTGCAGCGGCATCCTTGAGAAAGGAAATACTCTCGATATCATTGGGATTCATAGCTCGGATAGTAGCGGTACCTACGGGCATACCGTCTAAAATAAAGAGCGGACCGGTGCCCGCACCGAGTGAACCCTGCCCGTGCAAGGCTATGGAAAGCTGGGCGGAAGGCTCTCCCGAAGAGGAATATACCTGAAGCCCGGTGACCTTACCCTGTACCGCATCAAGAGGGTTGGCGACGGGTTTTGCGGTCAACTCTTCGGAACCTATTTTCACAACGGAAGCCGACGTATTCGCCACCTTGCGCTGCATATAACCTATAATCACTACATCTTTAAGCACTTCGGAATCGGGCTGAAGCTTCACCGTCATCCCGTCCCGGGCAGGAAGTTCCAGGCTTTTATAGCCCACATAGGAAATAACCAGTATTTCGCCGGGTTTAACTTCTAAGGTAAATTTACCGTCTACATCCGTTGCCACTCCCTTGGAAGGGTCATTCTTCAGTCTTACCGTAGCTCCGATAACGGGTTTATCGGTCTCGTCATAAACCCTTCCGTTTATCTTTACGGTCTGTCCGTAGACGTTAATCATTCCTAAAAACAGAACGAAAATAAGACAAAAACTTTTTCTTTTTTTCATAAAGAGTTTTGTATTTCAATCAGTATTAATTTCAATAAATTAAAAATCTCAGTACAATAGAGTTTTTTACATATAAGTTTTCAATACATTCGGTAAAAAACTCTCGACAACATCCCTCCGTCTAAACGATTCGAAAAAATTCATTGAATTTTTCATCGAAGTCCGTAGAGTTTAAAACAAAAGTAAATATTGCGGACCGGCAATGAACCTTGAATACAAGTCCATGCTACAAACGAAAATCAGGTGTTCCTAAAGACCGCCCAACGAATACAGCACGATTCTCTTCTTACAATCGTAGGTATGCATCTCTGCGCTTGATATTTCTCCAACAAAAACTGCGTATCATTACGACCTTATTATGTATAAACATTAGAGTATTTTTTAATTGAATTTGCAATAGTAGTAAGTTTTTTTTCACAAAACAAGCGAATTTGTGTTTTTTAACATCTCGGTAGTTTCTTCCGTTCCATGCCTATTATAGCGGATTTTACTATAAAAACAAGCAATTATCGTATTTCCATTTCTTACTTAAAATTTACAAAAATACTATCTCGAATACGACATACCCCTTCCCCTTGTTCATAGTCTTATGTGCAGTTTGACAAGCTATTCGGAAATCGTCGATTGCAAAAAGCGGAAAGCCGACCGCCGCCCCATCGGCATCGAATTCATCACAGGAAATCAGAGTTCCGTATAAATGTGATAATAAAACCCCGTAAATATTTTGTAATTAAATCGGAATATACTAATTTTGCCGTCTGAATTATCGTATAATAAAATTACATCATATGAAAAAGGACATACATCCGGAAAACTACAGATTGGTTGCATTCAAAGATATGTCGAACGGAACGACAACGCTGATCAAATCCACGGCAGCCACAAAAGAGACCGTCGAAATAGACGGAGTCGAGTATCCTTTGGTGAAAATGGAGATTTCCAATTCTTCTCACCCTTTCTATACCGGAAAAATCAAATTGGTCGACACGGCCGGGCGTGTGGATAAATTCATGAACAGGTATAAATCTCATATGGAGAAAAGAAAGAAATAATCTATTCGGAATCGAGATAAAAAAAGCGGTCGAAACATTCGACCGCTTTTTTTATCGTATCTTTATCTTCGACATCGAAAATCCGGAATGAACGAAAAAGAATTAGTCAAAGCAATCTTAAAATGAAAAAGACGATATTTAAAATTACCGCATTTCTCTTATTTTTCGGCTATATCCCGACTCTTAGAGCCGACGGAGGAATGTGGCTGATACATCTCATGGCTCAAGCCAATTACGAAGCCATGAAAGCCAAGGGGCTGGAACTTACGGCAGAAGAAATCTACAGCGAATCGGCCCCTTCGCTGAAAGATGCCGTTGTCGCAATAGATTACGGCAGTTGCACGGGGAGTATGATTTCTTCCCGGGGATTGATGATTACCAACCATCATTGCGCTTACGACGATATTCAAAAACTGAGCAGTCTCGAACACGATTATTTGAAAAACGGTTTTTGGGCTCGGAATTGCGAGGAGGAAATTCGCATCCCCGGGAAAACCGTAATGTTCCTGGATCGGGTAATCGATGTGACCGACGAATATAAAACTCTCCTTAAAAGATTACATAAAGGGGATGAAGACAATTCCTATGTATCCAGAAGAGTAAATGCGGCAATCGAAAAAAAATATGCGAAAAAAGGATACGAAACCGCATGCAATGCGATGATGCGGGGGGACAGGTACTGCTTATTTTATTATAAGGTATATCATGACGTGCGGCTCGTCGCAGCTCCTCCCGTTTGTTTCGGAGCTTTCGGAAAGGACACGGACAACTGGTCGTGGCCCCAACACAAAGGAGATTTTGCCCTTTACCGTGTATATGGAGATAAGAACGGGGAGCCTTCGAAATATGCTCCGAGCAATATCCCCATCAATCCAAAATACGTACTCCCCATTTCCATTTCCGGAATAAAGAAGGGGGATTATGCCATGGTATTGGGTTATCCGGGAACGACTTCTCGCTATATGCCGTCCTTCGGAGTCGAGGAAAAAATAAATATCACCAATCCCGCCATGATTAAAGTGAGAGATAAAAAACTCTCCATACTCAGGGATGCCATGAGGAAAAACGAAGATATCAATATCCGGTATGCATCCAAATATTTCATGAGCAGCAACTATTGGAAATATGCCGTCGGAGAATGCGAATATGCAAAAAAATACGATGTGGCAGGACTTAAAAGAGCGGAGGAGGAGAAGTTAAAGGAATGGATCGAATCCGACCCCGAGCGTAAAGCAAAATACGGCAATTTATTCGACGATTTGCAAAGATGTTACGATTTTTCCGCCCCTTATTCAGGTACGGATGTCTATCATCGGGAAATAATCGTAAACGGAGCCGATATCACCCGATTGGCCTTACGTCTAAAAAGTCTCGAAGGAAGTATGAAGAAACAGGGCTGCCGTTCCCTGAAAAAAGACTGTCCCCTGTGCAGGAATATGAAAATACACTGCAAAAAGTATTTCAAGGACTACGACGAACAAACCGATCGAAAAATATTCGCTGCAATGATGGAGTTGTATACGGAAAATATCGCTCCTGAATTTTTCCCTGAGGAAATCGGAAAATTAGTACGGCGATTCAAAGGAGACTATATGAAACTAACCGATTATGTCTACAAAAATTCCATTTTATCCGATCCAGACCGGCTTCGTAAATGTATAGACAAAGGAATCGACAAAAAAACAATAGTCCGGGACCCGGCTTATATAATTACGAAAGCCGCTCAAATGAAAAATTACGAACTACGAGATTATATGCAGGCCAACAACCGGGAATTGAGTTCATTAAAAACGCTTTATACACAAGCCCTCATCGAAATGAACAAAGGGAAAATCCTTCCTCCGGATGCCAATTCCACGATGCGGATTAGTTACGGGAATATAGGAGGATACAGTCCGAAGGACGGAGTAATTTACGAACGCCGTTCCTCGGTAAAAGGTTATAAAGAAAAGTACGTAAAAGGGGATCCCGAATTCGATTTGAATCCGGATTGTCTGGCATCCATCGATAAAGGCGATTGGGGTTCCTATGCCGATAAAGACGGAGAACTTTACACCGGTTTTTCCACCGATCTCGACATAACGGGAGGAAATTCCGGGAGTCCGGTGCTCAATGCCAAGGGAGAACTAATCGGTTTGGCTTACGACGGGAATTGGGAATCCATGGCCGGCGACCTCTATTATCATCCCCGATTCAACAAATGCATATGCGTGGATATCCGTTTTGTATTATGGATTATCGATAAATATGCCGGAGCTTCGGAATTATTGAAAGAATTGGAAGTTTCCAGATAACCTCCTCTTCAGTCGTCCATAAGTTTCAAGTTGCGGGTTTCCCGAATAAGATGCATCGTCTTTTCGGCAGCCCGCTGCTCCGCTTCTTTTTTGGAACGCCCCTGACCCTGGCCTTTTTCTTCGCCGTTGACGAAAACCCGGCAGAAAAAACCGGAACGCCGGCCGGACTTCAAGTCTTCGGTATTCATTTCCAATTCCACCTTATTCTTCTGCCCCCACTCGATAAGCCGGCTTTTATAATTCGTATCTTTCTCGACCACTTCTCTTATATCGAAATAATTGGGGAAAACGAAATTCTCGATGAATTTCTGAGTCACGGCAAACCCCTGGTCTAAAAATATGGCTCCGACAAAAGCCTCGAACACATCTCCGTACACATGCTTATTCCCCATAAGATCCGATTTGGCAACGACGGATTTATCCAGTCCCATATTCACGGCAAGGGCATTCAGGGATTCCCTGCTCACCAAATTGGAACGGATTTTCGTAAGAAAACCCTCGTCTTTATTCGGGAAAAACTTATAAAGCAAATGAGCTATAATCGCACCTAATACGGCATCGCCCAAAAACTCCAATCGCTCGTAATTCATCGTCACCCCGTTTCTGACGACCGAGGCCGACTTATGCAGAAGCGCCAATTTATAAATCCCTTTATTTCGGGGAATAAAGCCCAATTCAGATAAAGACAATCCATAAAACTCTTCCTTCTTTCTGAAGAAAAGTTTTATGGACTGAATAATCGCTTTCACTATGTGAATACGGATTTTAGTTCGACTCCAACTTTTTAATAAGCACGCATCCGTTATGTCCGCCGAATCCGAATGTATTGCTCAATGCGGCATTCACCGTCCTTTTCTGTGCCTTATTAAAAGTAAAATTCAATTTAGGATCCAATTCCGGATCGAGGGAATGGAAATTAATCGTAGGAGGAATAACATCGTTATGAACGGCAAGAGTGGACGCAATGACTTCGATAGCTCCGGCAGCTCCGAGCAAATGCCCGGTCATGGATTTGGTGGAACTGATATTGAGTGCATAAGCATGGTCGCCGAAAGCTTTCAATATGGCTTTGGGTTCCGCAATATCGCCCAAACCGGTAGAAGTCCCGTGTACGTTGATATAATCCACATCTTCCTTCTTCAAACCCGCATCTTCGACCGCGAGCAGCATCACATCCATAGCCCCCTCCCCTTCGGGATCCGGAGCCGTCATATGATAAGCGTCGCAATTGGCCGCACCTCCGGCCAACTCTCCGTATATTTTCGCCCCGCGGCGAATCGCATGTTCGTATTCTTCCAAAATCAATGCAGCTCCTCCTTCTCCCAATACGAATCCGTCCCGAGCCGCATCGAAAGGTCGCGATGCCGTTTGAGGATCGTCGTTTCGAGTGGATATGGCTTTCATCGCATTAAAACCGCCGACGCCCGACTGGGTTATGGCAGCTTCGGAGCCTCCCGCAATGATGATATCCGCCTTCCCGAGACGGATAAGATTCAATGCATCTATAATCGCATGGGCAGAGGAAGCGCAAGCGGATACCGTAGTATAGTTCACTCCTTTCAATCCGTACTCTATTCCTATCATCGCCCCCGCCATATTAGCAATCATCTTGGGAATAAAAAAAGGATTGTATCTCGGCGTTCCGTCCCCTTCCGCAAAATCGCGGGTTTCTTCATAAAAAGTCTCCAATCCGCCGATTCCCGCTCCCCAAATCACACCTATCCTCTTCTTATCCATTCCGCTAAAGTCCAATCCGGAATCTTTCACGGCCTCTCTGGCTGCAATAATTCCGAATTGGCTGTAAAGATCCATTTTACGAACCTCTTTCCTATCGAAATAGGATAGAGGATCATAATTCTTCACTTCACAAGCAAATCTCGTACGAAATTTAGATGCATCAAAACGAGTAATGGGCGCAGCACCGCTGACCCCTTTAAGCAAATTATCCCAGAATTCTGGAATCGTATGTCCCAAAGGATTGATACTTCCGATACCTGAAATTACTACTCGCTTGGAATTCATAAAATTTAATTAAGTACAATTATTTTACGTTAGCCTCTACATAGGAGATAGCGTCGCCTACAGTCTGGATTTTTTCTGCCTGATCATCAGGAATCGTAACATTAAACGCTTTCTCCAATTCCATAATCAACTCAACCGTATCCAAAGAGTCTGCACCCAAATCATTCGTAAAGGTAGCTTCGGGAGTTACTTCTGAAAGGTCCACGCCTAACTTTTCAACAATAATTTCTTTTACTTTACTTTCAATGTCAGACATAACTTTAAATTTTTAATTATACATCTTTATTTTTCACTCACTCAAATATACCGGCTAAATTTATATATTTGCTGATATTTTGGGGGCAAATTTAGATTTTATTTTTTTGATAAGAAAATTTTCGACAAAGAATAACGCAAGTTTTAAGGATAAATTATTAATAACAAGCATATTACAAAATGATAAATTTAAGTATTTTCGCTTCGGGAGCAGGTACAAATGCGGAAAATATCATTAAATATTTCGATTCCGATAATGAAATAAAGGTAAAATCCGTATTTTGCAATCGTCCCGATGCCTATGTAATCAAACGAGCCGAAAAACTCGGCATCCCCGTACATATGTTCGATACGAAAGAGCCGGACTGGGAGAAAAACGTATTGAAAATACTGAAATCCGAATCCGCCGACTACCTGATATTAGCCGGATTCCTAAAACGCATACCTCCCCTCATCATAGAGGCTTTCCCGGAACGCATACTCAACATACATCCGGCCCTCCTGCCGGCCTACGGAGGTAAGGGCATGTACGGAGAACGAGTACATAAGGCCGTAATCGAAGCCGGAGAAAGCGTAAGCGGCATCAGCATACATCTTATAAACGAAGAATACGACAGGGGGAATGTTATTTTCCGGGCGCAATGCGGTATAACCCCGGAAGATACGCCCGAAACTCTGGCGAATAAAATCCACGATCTGGAAAAACGACATTTCCCGGAACAGATAAAAAATTATATTGAATCGAAACGATAATGAAGTTCACCCATCTCCACGTACACTCTCAATACTCCATATTAGACGGGGCGGCCAGCATAAAAGGCCTCGTATCCAAAGCCAAGAGCGACGGCATGACGGCATTGGCCCTTACCGACCACGGCACGATGTACGGGGCCAAACTCTTTTACGATACCTGCAGAAAAGAAAAGATAAAACCCATTATAGGCCTGGAAGCCTACGTCGCCCGGCGCAGTCTGAAAAAGAAACAGGAACCGGTAGATCGCTCTGGCGAACACCTCATCGTGATTGCCAAAAACCACACCGGCTACAAAAACCTCATGAAACTATGCTCCATTTCGAGCATCGAAGGCTTTTACTACCGTCCCCGCATAGACAAAAAACTCTTGGCGGAATACAGGGAAGGACTCATCGTATCTTCGGCATGTCTCGGAGGTGAAATTTCCCAGAAGATCATGGCCGGAGACTGCGAAGGTGCCCGGAATGCCGCCCGATGGTACAAAGAGATATTCGGAGAGGATTATTATTTGGAGGTAATGCGCCACCCCACCGAACATCCGCGCTTGAAAAAAGAAGTATACGAAAATCAACTGCTTTGCTGCGACGAAATCCTGAAGATTGGGGAAGAGCTCGGCATCAAAGTGATCGCTACGAACGACACCCACTTCCTGAACCGGGAAGATGCGGAAGCCCACGATATCCTTATCTGCCTGAATACCCGGAAAGACATAGACGACCCCAACAGGATGCAGTATACCCGGCAGGAATGGCTGAAAACGACGGAAGAAATGGAAGCTTTGTTCCGGGATATCCCCCTCGTATTGGAAAATACGGCGGAAATTGCGGAAAAGGTGGAGGAATACCAACTCGATTCCAATCCCATCATGCCCGTATTCCCCATTCCCGAAGAATTCGGCAACGAAACCACATGGAGGGAGAAATACGGAGAGACCGCATTAATCGAAGAATTCGGACGGGAGAGATACGAGAAATTGGGAGGGGAATACGACAAAATCCTCCGTATAAAATTGGAATCCGACTATCTCAAAAAATTAACCGACGAAGGGGCTGCCGAAAGGTGGCCCGATATAAGCGAGGAAATACGGGAGCGTCTGGATTTCGAACTCCAAACCATAAAAACCATGGGATTCCCGGGCTACTTCCTCATTGTACAGGATTTTATACGGGCTGCCCGGGAAATGGGCGTAATCGTAGGCCCCGGCAGAGGTTCCGCTGCCGGAAGCGCTGTGGCCTATTGTTTGAAGATAACCAATATCGACCCGATAAAATACGGACTCCTGTTCGAACGATTCCTGAATCCCGACCGTATATCCATGCCGGATATCGACATAGATTTCGACGACGAAGGACGCCAGAAAGTATTGGACTGGGTGGCCCATAAATACGGACAGAACAAAGTGGCTCATATCATCACTTTCGGAAGTATGGCGGCTAAGATGGCCATAAAAGACGTGGCCCGGGTGTTGAAAGTGGACATTTCCGAGGCCAACCGTTTGGCTAAATTAGTGCCCGAAGCCCCCAAAATGACTTTGGAAAAAGCTTTCAAACAAAATGAAAAACTCTTAGCGGAATGCGAATCCCCCAATCCGATCATACGAAAAACGCTCAATCTCGCCGGAAAACTCGACGGCACGATCCGGCAAACGGGAGTCCATGCATGCGGCATACTCATCAGCAGGGACCCTCTCACCGACCATATACCGGTAATCCCTACGGAAGGCGAAGAATTGCTCACAACTCAGTACGACGGACATTTCGTGGAAAATATCGGACTTTTGAAAATGGATTTTTTAGGTTTACGCACCCTTTCCATCATCAAAACCTGTTTGGACAATATCCGGATATCCAAAAATACGGATATCGATATCGACGCCATACCCATAGACGACAAAGAAACCTTCGAACTCTTCTCAAAAGGGGAAACCACCGGACTTTTCCAATTCGAGTCTCCCGGTATGAAAAAACATCTGCGGGATTTGAAACCCAACAGATTCGACGACCTCGTCGCCATGAATGCCCTTTACCGGCCGGGTCCTATGGAATACATCCCCACTTTTATCCGTAGAAAACACGGTTTGGAACCCATAGCATACGATCATCCCATGATGGAGCCTTTTCTGAAAAACACTTACGGTATCACCGTTTACCAAGAACAGGTGATGCTCCAATCCCGAGCCTTGGGACAATTCACAAGAGGAATGTCGGACACCCTGCGCAAAGCCATGGGGAAAAAACAACTGGATACGATGGAAAAACTCAAGGCCTCCTTCGTATCGGGATGTAAAAATAATCCGGAATTCATGAAAGGATGTAGCGATATATCCGCAGACCCCGACAAATTAATCCCTAAAATATGGAACGACTGGGTAGCTTTCGCATCCTACGCTTTCAACAAATCGCATTCGGTATGCTATGCCTATATCGCATACCAGACCGGCTATCTCAAAGCGCATTTCCCTGCCGAATTCATGGCTGCCAACCTCAGTAACAACCTCTCGCAAATAGAAAAGGTGACCGTATTCATGGACGAATGCCGGAGAATGGGCATAAAAGTGCTTCCTCCGGACGTAAACGAATCCTTCAACGATTTTACGGTCAACGCCGCCGGACAAATCCGCTTCGGAATGGCCGCCATCAAAGGCATGGGAGAAAAAGCAGCCGAAAGCATCATATCGGAACGCAACAAAAACGGGAAATTCAAAAACGTATTCGATCTTTTCGAACGTTTGGATTACAGATGCATCAATCGCAAATCCATGGAATCCCTGATTTCGTCCGGCGGCCTGGACAGCTTCGATTTCCATCGCGCCCAATATTTCCAACCCTCCGACAGGGATTCCACCGTACTCGACACCCTTATCAATTTCGGGCAAAAAAAACGTTCCGAATCCGCCTTCTTTCAAAACTCCCTTTTCGGAGACGAAGGAGGATTCGAAGTCATCTTGCCGAAAGTGCCCCCCTGCGAACCGTGGTCGGCCTTGGAATCGGCTAAAAAAGAAAAAGAATATATAGGCATATACCTCACCTCACACCCTCTCGACCCTTATAAGATGGAAATAGAGGCTTTGGCCACCCCCCTATCCCGTATGGGAGACCTGGAAGAACTCAAGAATAAGGAAATCCGCCTTATAGGAATTGTAGTAGACGTAAGAGAAGGCCGTACGAAAACCAATAAGGAATACGGTATCCTCACCATAGAAGATTTCAGCGAAACCTATGAAATTCCTTTTTTCGGCAAGACCTATATCAACTACAGGAATTATTTCATCAGAGATTCCATCCTCTATATAAAAGGCAAGGTAGGGAACGGCTGGAAAGACGAAAGCGAGTTGCGCTTTACGGTTTCAAGCATGGAGTTGCTGAGCGAAGTAAGGGACAACCTCATCAAAAGTATTACGTTAGAAGTGAATATAAACAAATTGAATCCGGGAGATATCAACGAGGTATACGATAAATTCGCCCTCCCTTTTTACGAAGGAAAAAATAAAAAACACAAGGGCATTCCCCTGCAGTTTATCCTTTCCAATGAAGAGAAAACATTCGAAAACGGTATAAACGAAATGAATGTCGACGAAATCGAAGCAGAAAACGAGGAAGACGAAACCGAAGATTCACCGGAACTTCCCGCCGGAGGAGAAAATCCGAAACCGGAAACTTCAAGAAGCGGAGATAAATATAAATTTCACCTGAAAATGAGAGCAACGACCTGCAAATTAAGACATTGTTCCGAGATGTACGAATATTTTCAAAATAATGACGCATTTAAATTGAAAATTAATTAACTTCGCAAATGTTGATAGAAGTATTAATACACTAAAATTTATATTATGGCTATTGTAGTAACTGATTCTAATTTTGATGAAATCGTAATGAATTCCGGGAAACCGGCAATGGTGGATTTTTGGGCGGAATGGTGCGGCCCCTGCAAAATGATGCTCCCCATCGTCGAGGAATTATCCAAAGAATATGAAGACAAACTCACCATTGCAAAAGTAGATGTCGACAATAATCAGGCCGTTGCGGGAAAGTTCGGTATTCGCAATATTCCGACCATCCTTTTTATAAAAGACGGCAAAGTTGTAGACAAACAGGTAGGAGCAGCTCCGAAAAACGTATTAGTCGATAAAATCAATAAAATCCTTTAATACCATTCTGTTCTCAGAAGTCGAAGAGGCCGCGAAAGCGGTCTTTTTCATATCCGCTTTCCGAATTCGGAAAGACTGCGCCCCCATTCTGTCTCTCTCAATAGAGAAAATAACCGGCAATCCCGGAGCATAAAATTAAAACGATGGGATGCACTTTTAAAAGAGAAGCGGCAAAAACGGCAATAAATATAAGCGGACTTTTATAATCCGCAAAATTATGCCTGTTCATCAGCATAAGGGCGGCGGCTCCTATGAGTCCGATGACCGTAGGGCGCAGTCCCTTCATTGCGGAACCCACCCAATAATTGCCGCTAAAACGCATATAAAGCCGGGTCAATATTCCCATCAATATCAAAGAAGGCAAGCTTACGGCAAAAGTGCATACGGCGGCTCCGAGGACGGCCTCGAGAATGGAGTATCCGGATTCGCATACGGCCTTATATCCGATGAAAGTAGCCATATTGAAAGATACGGGTCCGGGAGTAGTTTGGGAAATTGCTACGATATCCGTAAAATCGGATAGGGAAAGCCAATCGTGTGCATTAACCACTTCGTATCGAATCAGCGGCAACATGGCATAACCTCCTCCGAAACCGAAGAGTCCAATTTTGAAAAAAGATAAAAACAACCGAAGGTATAAACCCAATAACTCCAAAACCTTTTATTTTTTACGTTTTAAACGAAATCCCCGTAAAATCCCTCCCGATACGGCTATTAAAATAACATATACGGGAGAACATTCCAAAAACACCACGGCAGCAGCCACAGCAACGGCAATCCCCACGCCCATCCATCCCAATCCCGCAGCCTTACCCAAACTCCAAAGCGGAGCGGCAATAAGAGCGACCACGGCAGGCCGGATTCCTTTAAACACGGCTTCCACTCCCGGACTCCCTTTAAAATCCGAAAACGCCACGGCTATCATCAGAATAATCAAAAAAGAAGGAAGAACGATACCGGATACGGCGGCAATCACTCCCCGAAAGCCTCCTGCGGTTTTCCCCACGAATACGGCCGTATTCAAAGCCACCGGTCCCGGAACGGATTGAGCCAGACCCAACATATCCACAAAATCCTTATCGGTCATCCATCGCTTTTTCTCCACCACCTCCGCCCTTATAAGGGGCAACATGGCATAACCTCCTCCGACAGTAAAAAGACCTATCTTAAAAAACGAAACGAATATCCGGAAATGCCCGATCCCATCCTTCATATGCCGTTCAATCTTCGTATGACGGAATCTCTCAGACGTACAAAGCGTTCCATGTTTTCGGGTCGCACGGACTCTTTGGGTTCGGATTTCATCGTCAGAGGATTTATAGGGGTACCGTTCTTATGTACCCTGAAATCCAAATGCGGTCCGGTGGCCAATCCCGTAGCTCCCACATAACCTATTACCTGCTTTTGACGCACCCGGCTGCCGACGGCTATGCCTTTGGCAAATCTCGACAAATGCATATAAGTTGTAGTATAAACCGCATTGTGTTTGACCTTTATATAATTTCCCCCTCCGTATGCCTGATAAGCCTTGGCGATAACCGTACCGTCGCCTACGGCATATACGGGAGTGCCTACGGGAGCCGCATAATCCACGCCGTGGTGGGCTCTGTAACGTTTCAATACCGGATGAAAGCGGTTGTTGGAAAAATGCGAAGAAATACGGTAAAAATCCAAAGGCGCCTTAAGAAAAGCCTTTTCCAGATTGCCTCCTTTTTCGTCATAATAAGAAAAGGATAGGGAATCCTGAGCAAATCTTACGGCGGCATAATCCGTGTCCTTATGTTTGAATAAAGCGGCTTTTATCACATAGGTATTAATCGGCATTCCATCCACATACTCCTGATCGTAAATCATCCGGAATTCATCTCCCGCCGCTATACCGAAAAAATCTATGGTCCATGCATATACATCCGACAATTTCACGGCAAGAATGGGATTTTCCCCTATGTCGACCATGGCATTCCAAAGGGAAGATTTCACAACTCCTTTAATCTCCCGCTCCCGGATTTCCACATCGTTTTCTCCTTTATATACATTATAATTCCCTCTGAGGTCGAAAACCGTATATTCCCGCATATTATCTTCATATACGAAAAATACGGCCCGAGCTACGGAATCTTTCGAAAAAAACACCCGGTAAGGCCTGCCCACGCGTATTTTACGAAGGTCGAATACACCCTTGGCTCTTTCGTTCAAAGCGTATATCTGAGCGGATGAAAGTCCGTATTTACTCAATAACACGGATAAATTTTGATTCTTACCTACGATTCCGGAATCGATACGGTAGTAATTCGTCGCTATCCCGTATTTGTATACGATATTTTCAGAAACCGTATCCGGAATCGATACGGAAAGACTATCGGCCGAATCCGTTCCCACAGGCCTTATCCACATCTTGGGAATCACCAATACAATCAATAAAAGAGATGCCGCCGACACCCCCCACAATAGAGATTTCTTATTTTTCATCCTTATTCCGTTTACTCTTTTTTTTCGACATATTTTTTACCGGTTGGGCTGCCGGAATCCGGGGTTCCTTATCCGCAAGAGCAAAATCCAACTGTCTGGCCTCCAGATTAGCCCTTACGACCGTCACCTCTACGATATCTCCCAATTGGTATTTTTTATGCTTATGCCTTCCTACGATACAATAGTTTTTCTCATCGAATTCGTAATAATCGTCTTCGAGCTCCATTACGGACACCAAGCCTTCGCATTTGTTATCCTTCAATTCCACATAAAATCCCCATTGGGTAACCCCGGAAATACTGCCTTCGAAAACGACGCCCAACTTATCGGCCATAAATTCCACCTGTTTGTATTTTATAGAAGCCCTTTCCGCATTGGCTGCAATCTGTTCCATTTCGGATACGTGTTCGCACATGGACTCGCAAGTCTTTTTATTAACCGAACGTCCTCCTTCCATATAACGGGATAAAAGCCTGTGGACCATCATATCGGGATAACGCCTTATGGGAGAGGTGAAATGAGTATAATAAGGGAAAGCCAAACCGTAATGTCCTATATTTTCGGTGGAGTAAATCGCTTTGGCCATGGTACGGACAGCCAATATTTCTATCACGTTATGTTCCGGACGGTTTTTTATATCCTCCATTAATTGATTCATGGAAGATACGAGTGCGGATTCCGAATTCATCCGCAAAGAATATCCGAATTTGGAAATAAAACGATTGAAATCGGAAAGTTTTTCCAATGTCGGTTTATCGTGTATACGATATACGAAGGTCTTGGATTTATTCGACCCGACCTTATTCTTCCGTCCGGGTTTATTCCCTTCCACCCATTCGGCTACGGATTTATTGGCCAAAAGCATGAATTCCTCTATCAACTTATTGGCATCCTTGGATTCTTTAAAATAAACTCCGGTAGGTTTGCCTTTCCCGTCTATTTCGAATCCCATCTCTATGCGGTTGAATTCTATGGAGCCGTTAGCGAACCGCTTCGTTCTCAGCTTTTTGGCAATAGCGTCCAGACGGCAAATCTCCCGTTTATAATCTCCGTCTCCTCCCTCTATCATAGCCTGGGCTTCTTCGTAAGCGAATCTTCTGTCGGAACGTACAAGGCTGCGGCCGAACCATCGGGAAAGCACCTCTCCTTCCTCGTCGATTTGCACTACTACCGAAAAGCACAACTTATCTTCGCCGGGACGCAAAGAGCAGAGATTGTTGCTCAACCGCTCCGGTAGCATCGGTATCGTTCTGTCTACCAAATAAACCGAAGTAGCTCTTTTATAGGCCTCCTTATCCAATACGGAATCGGGCTTTACGTAATGCGTAACATCCGCTATATGAATTCCTATTTCGTAAACGCCTTCCCTTATACGCCTTATGCTCAAAGCGTCGTCAAAATCCTTGGCATCCTTAGGGTCGATGGTAAACGTCGGCACATCTCTGAAATCCCGACGGTTCCGAATCTCGTCCGCTCCTATTTCTTCCGGTATATGCTCCGAAGCCTTAATAACCGAAGGGGGAAATTCCACGGGCAGTTCGAATTCCGCCATAATGGCATTCATCTCGGTATTATTGTCTCCGGGATTACCTAAAATCTTAACCACCTTTCCTATGGGATTTCTCAAATTCTCCGGCCAATCGGTGATGCGCACGACCACTTTTTGCCCGTTTTTCGCTTTTCGAAGGGCATCCGAAGGGATGAATATATCATAAGGAAGTTGTTTCCCGGAAGGTTCCACAAAAGCATACTTCCCCGACATTCTGAGAATTCCTACGAATGTGCCCCTGCGGCGCTCCAATATTTCGACGACCTGCCCTTCGGAACGCCGGTTGCGGGAACGGGCGTAAACCAACACCTTCACCCGGTCTCCGGCAAGTGCATGCTGAAGATTTTTAAACGATATGTAAATATCCTCTTCGGTTTCCTCGCTTACGACGAATCCGGCTCCTCCTGCCGTAAGATCGACGATTCCCGTAACATAGGATTTTACTTCCGCCGACTTAAACCGTTCCCTTTCCATTTTCAAAATCACCCCGGCTTCGCTCATCTCATCCAGAACTTCCACAAGCAAACGCCGCTCTCCCATGGAATTCAAATCCAAAGCTTTGAACAATTGCTTATAAGTGAACGCCTTATCCGGATGCTCCGAAAATATGCCGTTCAATAATTCTCTCAATACGGGTTTGCCTACGGGCATTGCCTTTTTCTTTTTACCCTTTCCCATCACCATTGTTTTAATATGCCTCTAAAGTTAGCGAATAAAATAAAAAAAGCGGCAATCGCCGCTTTTTTATTTACAGATACCCATATCGAATTTTTCCTTAACCTTACGAAGCATATCCGTCGTCATCTCCGCAAGGTCGTATCGGGGAGCCCAATCCCATTCCTCTCTCGCACAACTGTCGTCCATGCTATTGGGCCAACTGTCGGCAATAGCCTGTTTTACGGGATCTATCTTATAATCCATTTTAAACCCGGGTATATGCTTCCTGATTTCGGCGGCAATACCTTCCGGTTCGAAACTCATGGAGGCTATATTGAAACTGTTTCGGTGTTTGAGGCGGGCGGGATCGGCTTCCATAAGCCGGACTACGGCATTCAAAGCATCCGGCATATACATCATATCCATATAAGTACCTTCTTTTATATTACAGGTAAAAGAAGATTTGCGTACGGCATCGTAATAAATCTCGACCGCATAATCCGTAGTACCTCCGCCGGGCAGGGTCACATAAGATATCAATCCGGGGAAACGCACACTGCGCGTATCCACTCCGAAACGATGAAAATAATAGTCGCTCAACAACTCTCCGGTAACCTTACATACGCCGTATATGGTGGTATTGGAACGCTGAAGCGTATCCTGAGGGGTCTTATCCTTGGGCGTATCCTTTCCGAAAGCACCTATGGAAGAAGGCGTGAATACGGCACATCCGTTATCCTTCGCTATATCGAGAGAATTGGTCAGGGCACCTATGTTGATTTTCCATGCAAGCTGCGGATTACGCTCTCCCGTAGCCGACAAAAGGGCAACCAAATTGAATATCGTATCGATTTTATATTTGCTTACAATCCCCGCAAATGCGGCTCCGTTCAAAGCATCCAGTTCGCAAAACGGCCCCGCTTCAGCCAAAGCGGCACATTTTTCGGCGGAAATATCGGCCGCCACCACATGATTATCTCCATAAATATGTCTCAAATGAGGCACGAGTTCCGAACCTATTTGCCCTCCGGCACCAATTACCAATATATTCTTCATATCACTTTTTTTTAGTCCACAAACTTACATAAAAACACGTAATCGGCAAAAAAGTCTTCATATTTTCACACCCCGGACATTCAAAAAGCAGATGCTATAAATTTTAAAACAGTATCCGATTCTCGGCATTTGCATTCAATCCCCCATTCCGGCCTCGAATACCGTATCCGCCGACAATTCCCCGGCCTTGGATGCGGCGACCGCCAGCCTGTCGCACAACTCGTTCATTTCGACCATTGCATGTCCTTTTACCCACACGAAAGAAACTTTATGACGGCGATATGCCTTAAGAAAACGCATCCATAAGTCCGCATTTTTCTTATTCTTAAATCCCTTTTTCTCCCAATCGAACACCCAGCCTTTTTCCACGCTGTCTACGACATATCTCGAATCGGAATATACGCACACATTTTCCCCCTCGTTTTTCAATGCCTCCAAGCCTGCGATTACGGCCAACAACTCCATCCTGTTGTTGGTGGTAAGCCGATACCCCCGGGATAATTCTTTCTTATACGCTTTATCCCCCACCTTGGCCATGAGCACAACGCCATAGCCTCCCGGCCCGGGATTACCCCGGGACGAACCGTCCGTATAAATGGTTATATCCATTTAAGAAACCGGGGATTGCGAAGCCTCGTTCTTAAAAAACTTCCTGTAAAACAACAAAAGCAACAATACCCCTATCGTAATATAAGAGTCTGCAAAATTGAAAACCGGCCGAAAGAATATAAAATAATCGCCTCCCCAAAAAGGCAGCCAGTCGGGAAGATAACCTTCGAACAGGGGGAAATACAGCATATCCACCACCTTCCCCTGAAGGAAACGGGCATATCCCCCTCCCGCCGGCAAGAATTCCGCCACCTTGGAAGTCGTACTCGCATCGAACAAAAGTCCGTAAAACATGGAATCGACGATATTGCCCAAGGCTCCGCAGAATATAAGTCCGAAGGAATATACCACCCCTCCGGTCACTTTATCCCGGATAAGTTTACACAAATACCAACCCAAAACTCCGACCGCAGCTATCCGGAATATACTGAGGAACAATTTACCCCCGCTCCCTTTGCCCAATTGAAGCCCGAAAGCCATTCCGTTATTTTCCACAAAAAGTATTTTGAACCAATCTCCGAATACCGGAATTTCTTCCCCGAGCGTCATCCGGGTCTTTATCCAGAACTTAACGGATTGATCCAATACCAACAACAAAAGGACGAAGAGCCCCAATCTCGTTCCGGACTTCATCGCTCAACTGTCTTGTTCCAATTTCGCATCCATGCTCAAAGTCGCATGAGGCACTGCCCTCAACCGTTCTTTGGATATCAATTTACCCGTAACCCGGCATATTCCGTAAGTCTTATTCTCTATCCTTATGAGAGCGGCCTCCAAATGCGAAATGAATTTGGCCTGCCGTTGGGCCAAACGCCCCGCCTCTTCTTTCGAAAGCACGGCCGCCCCTTCTTCCAAAACCTTAAAAGTAGGAGAAGTATCGGATATATCGTTCCCGTCGCTCCCTGAGATTACGGCTTTGAGGATCTCGTAATCTTTCTTCGCCTTTTCGAGTTTCTCCAGAATTATCTCTTTAAACTCCTGTAATTCGCTATCGGAATATCTCGTTTTTTCCATGATGCTTATTTTATCATAATTAAATCTTCGTTACTTTCAAATATGTTTTTATCTCGTCGATTTCTATTTCCGTATACAGGGATTCTTCATAGGTATCGACTATGCGTATGGAGGTAGCAAGTACCTGATTCGCTATATGGTCGGAAAAATTACGTACGGCCTCGTCGAGTCCGAAAGCGGAATATATGTCCACCGTAATCTTATCGGTCACATCGAAAGCGCTCTCCTTGCGTAAATTCTGAATCCGGTTGATCAGCTCCCTCGCCAAACCTTCTTCTCTCAACTCCTTGGTTATATTGATATCCAAGGCTACGGTAAAACGACCTTCGTTAGCTACCAACCATCCCGGTATGTCTTCCGACAAAATCTCCACGTCGGAAAGTTCTATAAAGAGATTTTCGCCTCCGGCTTTCAAATACATATTCCCTTTCTTCTCGAAATCCGTTATGGCTTTTTGATCCAAAGCGGCGATAGCTGCGGAAATCTCTTTCATATACTTGCCGAATTTCGGTCCCAATACTTTAAAATTCGGTTTTATCTTCTTTATCAAAACCCCCGTGGTATCGGTTATATATTCTATATGCTTGACGTTTACCTCCGACAATATAATGGACTCCACGGCTTTCAATCGCTCCAATACGCGGGGTTCGTCTATGGGTATCATAATCTTGGCCAAGGGCTGGCGTACCCTTATCTTCACCTTTCTTCTCAAAGCCAATACCATGGAAGATATCTGCTGAGCCATTTGCATCCGCATCTCCAACTCGTTATCTATCTCCGTCGTATCCGGATTGGGAAAAGCGGCCGTATGAACGCTTCCTTCCACCCTTCCCGTCACGGCATTCAAATCCCTGAATAATTTATCCGTATAGAAAGGAGCGATCGGAGAGGCCAGGAGGGCCACACCTTCAAGACATCGATACAGCGTCTGATACGCCGACAACTTATCCTCCGTGAAACCGCCTCCCCAATATCTCTTACGGGAAAGCCGGACATACCAATTCGAAAGATGTTCGATGACGAAATCCTGAATCAGCCTCCCGGCACGGGTAAGTTCGTAATTTTCATAAGCCTCGCCCACTTCCTTTTTCAAGGTATTCAGAAGGGAAAGTATCCAACGGTCTATCTCCGGACGTTTGTGAAGAGGCAAATCCTCTTCGGCATAGGTAAATCCGTCCACATTGGCATAGAGGGCAAAAAAACCGTAGGTATTGTATAAGGTTCCGAAAAACTTGCGTTTCACTTCCTCCACTCCGGATATATCGAACTTAAGATTATCCCACGGCTGGGAAGAAGTAATCATATACCAGCGCAATGCATCCGGACCGTGTTTCTCGATAACATCGAAGGGGTCTACGGCATTCCCGAGACGTTTGGACATCTTATTTCCTCCTGCATCCAAAACCAGGCCGTTGGAAATAATATTCTTAAAAGCCACCGAATCGAACACCATGGTCGCTATCGCATGAAGGGTAAAGAACCATCCTCTGGTCTGGTCTACCCCCTCGGCAATAAAATCCGCCGGGAAACGGAGCTTCCCGTCTATCGATTCCCTGTTTTCGAACGGATAATGCAATTGTGCATAAGGCATTGCCCCCGAATCGAACCATACGTCAATCAAATCCTTTTCCCGGAACATCGGTTTCCCCTTGGAATCCGCAAGGACGATTTCGTCTACATAAGGACGATGCAAATCCAATTTATCGTAATTTTCTTTGGAAAAATCTCCCGGTACGAAATCCGGATAAGGCGATTCATCCATAAGGCCGGCAGTTACGGAGCGCTCTATTTCGCGCATCAACTCTTCCGCCGAACCTATGCATTTTTTTTCCGTACCTTCCTCATTCACCCATATCGGCAGAGGAGTTCCCCAAAACCGGGAACGGGATAAATTCCAGTCCACCAAATTTTCGAGCCATTTGCCGAATCTACCCTCGCCGGTAGCGGCAGGTTTCCAGCATATGGTACGGTTCAAATCCAACATCCGCTCTTTGGCTGCGGTCGTACGTACGAACCACGAATCGAGGGGATAATAAAGCACCGGCTTATCCGTCCTCCAGCAATGAGGATAGTTGTGCACGTGTTTTTCTATCTTAAATGCTTTGTTTTCCGATTTCAGGGCAACCGCCAAATCGATATCCAAGGAGACATCCTCTCGGCCTTCGAGTTCCGGGTCGTAAGCGTTTTTCACAAAACGGCCCGCATAAAGCCCGTACAACTCCCTGTTCACAGAAGTCGCTATAAAATCCGGATCCAGATCTTCCATGGGAAAGAAGCGTCCGCGTCTGTCTACCATGGGTTGTTTGTTGCCGTCCTTATCGACCAAAAGCAAAGGTACGATACCGGCGGCCTTGGCCACCCTGTCGTCGTCCGCTCCGAAAGTCGGAGCTATATGCACGATACCGGTCCCGTCCTCGGTGCTTACGTAATCCCCCTCTATTACGGCAAAAGCCTTGCCGCCGGGTTTTACCCAAGGCATAAGCTGTTCGTAAGCGAGACCGGCCAAATCGCCTCCCTTGAAACTTGCCGTCACTTCGTACGGTATAAGTTTGTCTCCTTTTTTATAATCGGATAAAGGAAGCCCTTCGGCTTTATTATTGAAATAAGCACCCAATCTCTCCTTCGCCAAAATCAGGGTAACCGGAAGACAGGTATAGGGATTGAACGTTCTGACTGCCGTGTAATCTATATCCTTACCCACCGCCAATGCCGTATTGGAAGGCAATGTCCACGGGGTAGTGGTCCATGCAATCATACATACATCCTCATCTTCGGGGGTATCCGGAAAAAGAGAACGGTATTTCGCATCCTTCACGATACGGAACTCGGCCACGCAGGTCGTATCCTTTACATCCTTATAACAACCCGGCTGATTCAATTCATGAGTACTCAAACCGGTACCGGCTGCGGGAGAATAGGGTTGTATCGTATATCCTTTATAGAGATAGCCTTTGTCGTACAACTGTTTCAACAAATACCACAGGGTTTCTATATAGCGGTTATCATACGTGATATAAGGATTCTGCATATCCACCCAATAGCCTATCTTTTTCGTAAGCTCCTCCCATTCTCCCGTAAACATCATCACTTCCTCCCGGCATGCCCGGTTATAATCCGAGACGGATACGGTCTTTCCTATATCTTCCTTGGTGATTCCCATTTTCTTCTCGACTCCCAACTCCACGGGAAGCCCGTGGGTATCCCAACCGGCCTTACGCTCGACACGATACCCCTTAAGGGTCTTATAACGACATACCACATCTTTTATGGAGCGGGACATTACATGGTGAATACCCGGCATCCCGTTTGCCGAAGGAGGTCCTTCGTAAAACACGAAATCCGGATTATCCCGCCGGGCATCCAAACTTTTGGAAAATGCATCCTCGACCTCCCATATATCCAATACCTCTTTACCGATACCGGAAAGGTCCAAGCCCTTGTATTCGTTGAATTTCTTCCCCATCTTTGTCTGTCGTTCGTAATTAAATAAATCAATTTGCAAATATATTACTTTTTACTTAAAAATAAAACGAAGACAGCTCTCCTTATTTTTGCCTTCCCTCTCTTACGTACCGGACAACACGAACCTTGCCGTACTCCGGCTCCGTTGCTCCACCAGACAAATCGCTCCCGCCACCAATTTCGAAAGAATTTCCTCATTATAATGCCTCACCGTCAACAGACGTACGTCGGTATTGTAAAGCAATTCGAAATCCGGCCGCAGCTCCTCCATAAAAGAATCCATAAGAGAGATATCGTTATCGATACAAAAGGTAAAACTAATGGCCGCATTCTGCATTAAATTCAAACGCAATCTGTATTTTGCCAAAACCGAAAAAATAAGACTCAATTTTTCCTCTGCAATAAAAGAAAAATCCCGGGGAGTAAGTGTAAGCAAAAGCTGATTCCCCTTATCGATATAAATGGGCGGATATTTCAAGTCTCCGGTTATATCGCAAATAAGAGAGCCGCTGCCGTCGGGAGAGAAAAAAGATTTTACGTAAAGAGGAATCCCTTTGTTTTCCAAAGGCTTTATCGTTTTAGGGTGAATGACTTTCGCTCCGAAATGAGCCAATTCTATAGCCTCTTTATACGAGAGTTTCTCCAGTATCCGGGCTTCCGGATGCAATTTGGGATCCGCATTCATAATGCCGGGCACATCTTTCCATATGGTCAATGCTTCCGCATTTAAAAAATTGGCCAAAAGAGCCGCCGTATAATCGGAGCCCTCCCTGCCGAGGGTGGTCGTTTGCCCGGTAAACGTTCCCCCTATAAACCCCTGGGTTATATAAACGGATTCGTTTTCGAAAGAAAATACTTCCCGGCAGAGTTTGCCCGCCACCTCCGTATTCACATTGGCATCCCTGTAATTATCGTCGGTCAACATATATTTCCGGATATCCGTCCAGCGGACAGGCAGGCCTCGATATTCCATATAAAGAAATAAAATCAGGGAAGACAGCCTTTCTCCGTAGGAAACGATGCGATCGTATTCGTAGTCGTAACTCATGGAGGGCGTGCCTCTCAAGTCTTCGTAAAGAGCATCCGAAACTTCTTTTATCCGCCGGCCGGCTCGATGCGGTCCCTCTCCGAAAAGTTCACGAACTATATTCTCGTGAAAAGAGCGCAACGCCCGGTAATCCCTTTCCCAATCCTTCCCGGAGAAATACGAGCGGCATATCTTCTCGAGCATATCCGTAGTTTTACCCATAGCCGATATGACGACGACGAGTTTGCCTTCGGCCTCCTTTACGATGTCGAACACATTTTTCACCCCCGAAGCGTCCTTTACGGAAGCCCCACCGAATTTATATATTTCCATAACCCTTCTTTTAGCCTCGCAATATACAAAAAAACACCTAAATCCTTCAATTTTAAAACTACTCCGGGAAATTTTTGTTTTCCCTGATATATAGTATTATTTTTGCACGGAATGATGAAATAACAAACTTACTATGAAAAAAGTAACGACCT
>JBGZEX010000076.1:0-76938 GCA_041846495.1 Marinifilaceae bacterium | reverse complement strand
TAAAATTTGGCGAGAGATTTAAGTTGTTGTAATTTTACGCTCGTCGCGACGGGTGGTCCCGCCCCTTGGCGCTGGCCGCTCCCCGACCGATGAGTTTTCTATAGAGAAATAATGCGTGACACAGTTTATTTTACACTACCGGTAGCCGGTATGCGGCTACCGCTTGCTCCTCCACCTTCAAAACTGCCTCCGCCGAGCCACCAAATCCTCCAAAGCTGGTATTGTCCTAAAAGTGTGTATTTTCATTCCTTCCTCAGGACATGGTTCCGCTATGCTCCACAACAGCCTGAGGAAGGAATTTCCTTTCTTTTTAATTCCTCCACTTCCCTGAATACCGAGACCGGATATGAATACGTACCATTCTCTTTTTCTATGGCAATAGCTCCCATTAACGCTGTCATAGACTCTGCCGTAGGCATAGTTCCCCGCATTTTCAATACCCGCGTAATCCTTGTTGAGCCTTGTAATCCTATTGGTGCTGTAAATCATGCGCTGCATCTCTCCGGGATACTCCAAATAAGTAAAATAACCGATATTGCGCACGGCCTTAAAATGCTTCAAGGAAGGATATTGACCGGATATTTATCGACAAAGATAGAGAAATTATTAAATGCTGCAACAGGGGTAAGAGATTTTGTCTCCAATGGGATGACTTCATTGAGATCTGCCGATATCTTTTTCCTGGCTTTATGTGGGAACAGCCAATATATTCCGTTTCAAGAGGACAACAGAATTGATTCTTACTGTTTGGATAAACACGTTTAACGGTATCTTCGATACCCGTTAAGAGCATCCGATACAAACAGAGTCACACTCTCTACTCCTCGTCTTTTCAGTTCCCACATCTCGTCCTCCCACAGCAAAGCTCCTTCTGTCGGCTGATTGATGATAGACAACACTTCTCGACTTCCATCTTCTTTTATCCCCAAAAGCGTGTAATAACCCTCTTTGCCGACACACTCATCGCGACGAGTATGAACGAGTAGCGTCAAAGTAAACAACCAAATAATGAGCCTCCAAACAACGGCTAAGCCAGGTATGAACATAATGCTTGCTATGGTGCGGGTCGTGGATAAGGTCATTGACCATTTTGATATAAGCGATATTCTTTCCACATATAAAGGTGGTGGCAACAGTGCATTCCATCCAAAGTAATGCTGAAGATTTTGGCTTACGCCTACCTCTGCAACATACATTCCTCCCGTAAAATAGCACAGCAACTGTGTGAGAATATCAATTTCATATGGCTGGCGGGAATGAAACGGTCCGATTAGCGAACCATCAACTATTTTCGTGGGAAACGGTTGAAGGAGAGCTTTGAGTCAGTATTCACACAACTTATGGAGCTGTTGCATAAACAGGGGTTTGTGACGCTGAATGTCCAATACATTGACGGTACAAAGATTGAATCATCCGCCAACAAATACACCTTTGTCTGGAGGGGAACGGTGGAAAAGTATGACGCCAGACTCAAGGATAAGACAGCCGCTCTGCTCAAGCAGATAGAGGAGAGCCATGACCTGGAGGAGCCTACACTGCCGTACTCCCGGAAAATGGATGTGGAGGACTTCAGCCGCCGCATGGAGAACATCAAGCAGCAGATAGACGAACAGGAATTGAGCAGGGCTGAACAGAAGACCATCAGGACCATCGAGACCGGCATGCTGCCGTATGTCAAGTACAACATGTTCCATGGGGATGGATGGGGCAAAAATCGAGTCCGGACTGAAAGCCTTCGCCCATAACTTGAGGAAATTGGCTCAAATTGCTGCCAATTCCTTATTTTTGTCTCATTATAACGTAAAAATCACGCTTATTATAAGAGAAAAATACCCACAGAAAGAAGTTTCAGCAAAAAATACGATGATAAACAAAATTGACGCTTAATTCTGTTCTTTATAAAGACAAAAGAGGCTATCCAACATTTGCATTGTTAGACAGCCTCTTTGAGTATCTTTCGAGGATTACATCAAAAACAATATCATCAACTGTGCCGATATCACCCGCAAAAACATGGTAAGCGGATATACCGTGGCATAGCTCACTGCAGGAGCATCATTACCCGCCGTAATATTCGAATAAGCCAATGCGGGAGGATCGGTCATAGCTCCCGAAAGCAAGCCCATAATCGAGAAGTAATTGATTTTATACACCAATCTGGCAATGGTGCCTACTACTAAAATGGGTATCAACGTAATGGCGACTCCATAGAGGATCCACATATAACCTCCGTTAACGATGGTTTCCACAAAACCCTCTCCCGCTCCCAATCCCACACAGGCGAGGAAAATGGATATGCCCACCTCTCTCAGCATAAGATTTGCGCTTACGGTCGTATAGGTTATCAATTTATATTTATAACCGAATCGACTGAGCAAAATGGATACGATAAGCGGACCTCCGGCCAGTCCCAATTTCACCGGCTGAGGTATTCCGGGCAACATAAAAGGGATGCTCCCCAAGAGGACACCTAAAACGATACCCAAGAATATGGTTATAAGATTGGGCTCGCGGAGACGGCGCAGAGAATTGCCCATAATCTTTTCCACGGCGGCAATACCGGCTTCCGTCCCTACCACCGTCAGACGGTCTCCCAACTGCAAGGGCAAGACAGGCGTAGCCACAAGATCGAAACCGGCTCTGTTCACTCGGGTGACATTTACTCCGAAATTGGAACGCAACTGCATACTCCCGAGCCGTTTCCCGCTCAATTCGTGTTGAGTTACGATAATCCGGCGGGATATCAGGCAGGTTTCATCTTCCCAGTCGATATGCTCCATTTTCAACCGCCTTCCTATAAAAGTCGTTATGGCATCTATCTCCTTATGTGTAGTGACTACCAATATTTTATCTCCCTGTCGAAGCACGGTGTCCGAGGACGCTATTTCCAAACCTCCTCCCGAATGCAGAATACGGGAAATCACAAACTCCCTTTCCATACATTTGGAAACCTCATAAATGCTTTTGCCGAATATCGAGGGATTATTCACTTCCAAAGAATAGTAATTCACTTCGGTATCTTCGTTTCCTCCGGAATTATGAAGATTTTCCTCCTCCTTTTTCAAATCCACCTTAAAGAGATAACGAATTGCGATAATCGTCAATATAATGCCTACTACGGCAAGAGGATAGGCCACGGCATAACCCATGGCGATACTGGGATCGCCTTTCCCGGAAATTTCCTCGAATGTCTGCTGGGCGGCACCGAGTCCCGGCGTATTGGTAACGGCTCCGGACAGTATGCCCACCATGGTAGTTATCGGCAAACCCGTAACCACATGAATCGCATAGGTGACCGCTACGCCTAAAACGACAATTAAAGTCGCCAGCATATTCAGGGTCATTCCTCCCTTTTTAAAAGAAGAGAAAAAGCCGGGACCCACCTGGAGCCCTATGGAAAATATGAACAGGATAAGCCCGAATTCCTTCATAAAATGCAGAGTAGTATGCTCCAGACTCATCCCGAAATGCCCTAATAAAATACCTACAAACAAAATCCACGTAACTCCCAGAGAAATTCCCTTGATGCGGATTTTCCCCAATACGATGCCCAAGGATATAACCAAAGACAGAATAAGGATGGAGTGTGCCACCCCTTCTCCGAAAAACAAATTATACAACCACTGCATAAGAAAAATGTTAAATCGAGTAAACTATTAATTACGGCCGCAAAGGTAGACTTTTCCGGACACTAAAAAAAATAAACCGGATTATTTACTTATGTTTAAAATACAACATCGCTTCTCTCCGTAACAAACCGTTCCCAATCAGAGCCCGGGAAAAACAGTTTTATTTAAACCGCAAATATGTAAATCGAAGATTTCTATGTAATTTTGTCGGGCTTTTAGTCTGTTAAATTATTAAACGACAGACGGCATTTTATAAAATAACGATATGACGGAAGATTTTTCTTTATTTATCAAAAAACTTAAAGCCCGGGACAAAGAGGCCTGGGAAGATGCATATCGTTATTTCTATTCCTCTTTATGCGCCTATGCCACAAAAATTACGGAAGAGGGGGAAGCGGGAAAAGATATCGCCCAAAGCTGCTTTATAAAACTCTGGAACTCCTCCTTCGTATTCCCGGACATAAAATCCATGACCGCATGGATGTATCGCACGGCATTCAATGCTTCTCTCAACTATATGAGAAACCGGAATACTTCCAAAGGCATCCATTTGAAATTCATCGAAAAAATAAACGAAGAAGAGGGTATTGAAAAAGCCGTAAAAGAAGAAGCCGTAAACCGGCTTTCCCGCATTTTGGAAAAGCTTCCGGAACAACAAAAAAACATTATGCTCCACACTATCGAAGGGAAAACCGTAAAAGAAATCGCATCGCTTTTAAGCATAAGCGAAAATACGGTGAAGACCCATAAAAAAAGAGCCTACGATATCATCCGTTCCAAAATGACGAAAGATTCCGACATCATCCTGTGGATGTTTATAAAAACCTATCTCTGAATATTTACTCTCTCTATCGGAATCGTAAAAGCCTTTTCGTGTTTTGTAAAAATTAACCAAAAACCCAAAATATTCCGTTTTATGTCACCCGTTATCGAATCCGCCGTGTTTGTTTATAAAACGGAATACGGAATTTATGCGATGGGAAGATATATACGAAAAAGCCGAATCGCTTTTACAATCATGGGTAAACGGGATAGATAATCTCAATACCGATGAGGATATCGGCCTTAAAAAGGAATTCGAACTTCGGGAAAAATTCGACTATAAAATTCCTTATACGACCCTTATGAAGCGGGCAAAACGGAGAACAATTTTCCGCTTTTCCGGAATTGCCGCAGCCATCGCCGGCATTATAGCCGGCATATACGTCATAAATCGCCCTCAGTTTACCTCCTCTCCGGAAGATATGCCTCTCCGACCGGAACTTACCCTCTCCGACGGGAGCAAACTCCTTCTCGACGGACAGCTCCAAGCACGTACGGAAAATTCGACTTTGCTACGTATCGATTCCTCCCGCATCACCTACATCCCCCAGAAAAAGGAAATAACCGACAGCTCGGGTTATAATTCCATATATGTCCCCCGAGGCGAAACTTTCAAAATAAATCTTTCCGACGGTTCCCGGATCACGCTGAATTCGGAATCCCGTTTGGAATATCCCGTACATTTTACAAAGGATAGTCGAAATGTCCGGTTGGACGGAGAAGGATATTTCGAAGTGGCATCCGATGCGAAAAAACATTTTATCGTCATTACGAATTACGGAAAAATCACCGTCCTCGGCACCCGATTCAATCTCAAGTGCTATGCCAACGACTCCTCCCTATCGGCTGCTCTCATCGAAGGCAGCATCCGCTTTTCCGCTTTGGATTCGGATTCGGCTCTCCTGGTTCCCGGCAATCTTTTAACCTATAAAAACGGGGAAATCGACATAAAACCCGTAAATGCGGAAAATCATATCGATTGGCAAAAAGGATACTTTAATTTTGAAAACGAACCTTTGGAATCTATTGTAAAAACGCTTTCCCGATGGTATGATGCGGATTTCGAATTCGAATCCGAAAAACTCAAGCATATAAAATTTTCCGGAAGATTGGAAAAATACCACTCGCTCGAATCTTATTTTCCTTTCTTTGAAAAAAGCGGAGAACTCAAGTTTACTAAAAACGGAAACAAAATACGGATAAAATAAAAAAGAGGATATAACGCCCCAAGCTCCCACTTAAAACGACATATCCTCTAAGCTCTAACCACATAAATCATGTAATTATGGACAACAAATGTAAGAAAAAAACGCTACAACCCCAAAAAAATCCGGGAAAGTCGAACAAACCGCTCCCGATATGCCGGGTCCTTACTCTATGCTGTATAATTGCAGCAACTCTATTATGGAATCCGACAGCCTATGCCCAAACCCGGAAAATCGACCTTAATCTCCGGGCATCCAATCTGAAAGAAATGCTTTCGCAGGTAAAAAACATCAGTGGAGTAAACATCGTTTACAAGGTAAGCGGATTGGAAAATATAAAAACCCAGGCCATCCATCTTAAAAATGTCTCCGTAGACGAAGCCTTGGCATTTATCCTTAAGGATTCCGGTTACTCCTACTCTTTTACCGACGGCGTATACGTGATTTCCAAGGACAATAGACAAACGAAAAGAAAAATCACCGGATATATAAAAGACAAGAAAGGAAATCCTCTCCCGGGAGTAACCGTAAGGATAAAAGAAACGAATATGGGAACGGCTTCCGAGGTCAACGGTTATTTCAGTCTTAATATTCCCATGAAAGAAACAGTATTGATATTTACTTATATCGGTTTTAAAACCCGGGAGATTACGATAGACATATCGACGGAGGAAATTTCGGTAGTGATGGAGGAAGAAATCCGGGAATTGGACGAATCCGTAGTCATTGCTTACGGGAATGTCAAGAAACGCGACCTTACCGGTTCGGTATCCGTAGTCAAAGCCGACGAAATCAAGGGTATTCCCTCCGTAAGCATCTCCAATCTCCTGCAAGGACGTATGGCTGGCGTGGATATAACGAATATGTCCGGTTCTCCCGGAGGAGGAGGAACGATAATCACCATCCGGGGTTTCAACTCCCTGGGCGTAGAGCAGGAACGTCGCTATTCCGATCCTCTATGGGTAGTCGACGGAGTACCTCTATTCTCCTTCACTTCCCCTGTCACCGGTACCAATCTCCTTTGCGACCTCAATCCCGAAATGATAGAATCGGTGGAAGTGCTTAAAGATGCGTCCGCTGCTGCAATCTACGGTTCTCGAGCCGCAAACGGCGTCATCATGGTAACCACCAAACGGGGCAAAAAAGGCCAAAAACCCGTTTTGACACTCAACGTCTCCCAAACCTGGGGTATCGTCCCGGAATTCCCGACAATAACCACGGGAAATGAAGAACGCCTGTTCAGATTACGGCAAAGCGAAATAAGCGAACAAATCGTTTTCGACAGGGCGACCCAAAGAGAAGTATTGCAGCCTTTCTTTATGGGTAAAAGATATTTGATTGCCGTCGGGAGTAAACCCTATCTCTATCATTTCCTTTGCGACAGTACCCAAAATGTTTGGAATAATTCTTCCAACTTTTTCCCCATATATTACGGAACGGGTAAGGTTACCAATGCCAATCTGCAGACTTACGGAGGGAAAGAAGATATGACTTACGGACTCGGAGTGGGCTACTATAAAGAAGACGGCGTATTCAGAGGAACCGGCTTCAACCGTATCGATTGCAACGGCCAATTCAGCCTGATTCCCATAGATAAGGTAGAAATCGATTTCAGGGTGAATTTTTCTCTTATCAAAAGGAAACGTGCCGAAAAAGGACTGGAAATGCAAAATGCGGCCCCCATATTGGAAACCGTACCGGGCGATCCTTACGAACTGAGCTCCTTAATGCCCGGAAAAGATTCTTTTATCTGGAATAATATATTAAAGCAGATGAAAGCATTTCACGAAAGCAATGAAGATATCCGCCTCCGTTCCAATATAAGATTCAAGTATCATATACTTGAAGATTTGAGTTTTACGGTTATGGGAGCGGTAGATTATTCGCTAAACCGCAGAAACACTTTCCTTCCGGATTTCTGGAATAGGTCGCAGGGAAATCTCTATATCAACAAAACGGTGGGAGAATCGGGCAACAACCTGATGGGGCTTAATGAAAACCTCCTCTCTTACATCAAGTCCTGGAACGAAGGAGTCCATAATCTGAACATAGTCGGCGGAACATCCGTAGAATACAACCGGACGGAATATAACGGAGGTCATGCACAAGACCTTCCGGACGATAATATTTACTATGCTTCGGGAAATTTGCCGGACCATACGATATATAAACCCAATCAATATACGGAAATATACGTAGCTCTGCAAAAATATCGTTCCGGGAAAAAGGAAAAGAGATTGATTTCGTTTTTCGGACGGGCTGAATACAATTACAAACAGAAATATTACGCCTCTTTAAGTTATAGGACGGACGGAAGTTCCGTATTCGGAGAAAACAACAAATGGGGAAGCTTTCCGGCTGCAGCTTTAGCTTATACGTTTACGGAAGAAAAATTTGCCAAAACCTACCTGCCCTGGCTGAATTTCGGAAAAATACGAGCTTCGTGGGGACGTTCCGGCATGCAGTTTTACAATGCCTATTTAGCCTTGGGAATATTGGAAGTCGGGACCCCTTTTCTGGATAAATCGACATTGACTCCCAATTGGTACGAAGGCCTTTACAACAAAGACTTATGCTGGGAAGAAACCGATCAATACGATTTGGGAGTGGATTTGAATTTTTTAGACAATCGCCTTCAAATCACAGCGGATTACTACTATCGCTATACGGATAAACTGCTTACCCTCATTCAAACCAACGGACTCATCGGCTATGAAAATCTTTGGACAAATGCAGCCGCCATTTCCAACGAAGGATACGAATTTCTGATAAAATACGAAATCTTCCGCCGCCCGGATTTATATTGGAAGGCATCGGTAAACGGAGCTAAAAACTGGAATACCTACCGCAAATCCTATACCGGAATGGACGATCTCCACGGAGTGATAGGACGGCCGTTGAATCAGATTTACGCTTATAAAACGAACGGATTTTACGATACCCAGGACGAGGTTCCGGTTTATTACGACAACAGGGGAAATACGATGTTTTTAAAATACGGTATGGGTGCCCGTCAAACTTATCCTTTTATGGCAGGAGATTTTAAAATCACGGACATGAATAACGACGATATCATCAACGATAAAGATAAGATTGCCAGCGGAAGCGCTTTGCCTGATTTCAGCGGAGGTATTTTAAACGAATTCCGATGGAAAAACTTCGACTTGAATATATTATTCACCTATCAACTGGGGCGGCATATGATATATAAGCCCAAATACAACTCTATGGATGTGGGCAATATATTTTGGAATATCAATCGGGCCAATAAACCCTTGTTATTGAATCTTAGGAAGGAAAAGTTTTGGGAGAAACCCGGAGACCGGAATTGCATGCCTAAAATAAATTCGACATTTTACGGATTTTCTTCGGATGTGGACGTATATATCGAGAAAGTCAACTGGATGAAATTCAAAACCGTCACCATGGGTTATTCTCTGCCTTCATTCATTTCGAAAAAAATGAAAATGGAAGAATTCAGAGTATTCATAAGCGGAGAAAATTTATGGACATTTACCAACTATTCCGGATTGGATCCGGAAACCGTGGATATCGCCACCGGTATAGATAACGGGGTTGCTTATCCGTTGGCCCGAAAGATTTCGATAGGACTAACACTTAAATTTTAAAACCATGAAAAGAATCTCACTATTCATAATTGTCCTTATTTTATACGCGGGATGCAATTCTCCATTGGATATAGAACCGGAAGAAGCCCTCACCTTTAAAAATTTCAAGACCCAAAAAGGAATGACATCTCTGATACTGAAGGCTGAAGAAGAGACATTACATGCAATCCATCGAAATTCCAGACGTCTGGAAATCGGGGCGATTCCTCCCGAGGGAAATACCATAAGGCAATTGCCGAGCAATCCTTCTTTGGACGATATAGGAAAGGCCATATCCATATGCAATGCCGTATTGAAACTTCTCCCCAATGTGGAAGAAGTAACGGAAGAATGGAGGAATTTGCAAAAAGGAGAGATGTTGTATTTCAAATCATTGATATATCTGATTATCGCTCAGACTTACGGGGATTATGTTCTAATAAAGGAAGAGCCTTATGTAGGCGCCATAGCCAAATCTTCATGGGTGGAAATCGTAGACTACGCCATCGAGTGCGGAGAAGAAGCCGCTATGCTGTTGCCGCATAAACGGGAAGACAAGAATTGGAATTATCCGCCTACGCACGATAATTTTTTCTATGGCGATAAGGGAATGGCAAATGCCGTATTGGCCCATCTCTATGCATGGAAAGCCGGATGCAAATGGATGGCTCCCCCCGAATTCGCTAATTACGACGAAAAGGAATGCTGGAAAAAATGTGCCGAGAAATGCACGGATATCATAAAATCCGGATTTTACGAATTGGAAAAAGATGCCATGAGTATGAAAAAATGCTTTCTTATCCAAGAATCCTCGAAGGAAAATATCCTGGTTCTTCCCTATATCGACCTTCCCAATTTCGGAAGCACCTATGTCGTATTTTTCCGGGCTCAGGAATGGATGGCTTATCCTCCGGCAAACTACATAAGTTTGGCTAAAAAATTCAATAAAGCCTGGGTGGAAGATTTTTACGCCGGAGGAGACAACCGTAAATACGCCTTTTTCGACTACAAAACTTCCGAGCAATATATCGAACCCGATCGCCTCCTGATGCATAAATTCTATACAAGAGGAGTAGGGGGAAGTTTTACCAAATATCGTTTGGGAGGGATATATCTTTTACGGGCGGAGGCTCGGGAGCGGACAGGCGACCGTAAGGGAGCCGTCGAGGATATGGATACGATCCGAAAAAGAGCAAATGCATCCTTATACGATCCCGGCGAATACGGAGGCGACTTAAGACTGGCCATCTTTAAGGAAAGAGAAAAAGAACTATGGTACGAAGGACATCGGTTATACGATTTGATGAGACATGGCATACCTTATATAAGAGAGGGAATAAAAGTATTGGATATTATGCATTCCCTTTCGGATCAGGATTTTTTAGACGGTTGTCTTTTCAGTGTTATTCCCCGGTATTTATTCGAAAAGAATACCTTATTGCGACAAAACAGATATTGGTTTAAACATTTACCGAGACATTGATTATGAGAAGGATATATATTTATTGGATTGCGATTGCAACCGTTTTTACGATCGGTTGTACGACCAAACAGGACGTATTCGATACGGGACTGGCAAAAACGGAAATATTCGAAGGCAGTGTTTTGGACTATCTGAAACAGGATACCATAAACTTCAGCTATGTGATAAAATTAATTGAAATCGCAGAACTCGAAGACTTGTACGACGGCAGAGTGGATTCTCTACCTCAGATTACGTTTTTCCCCTATAAATGCGAGGGAATATACAATTTTATGAAGGAGAGAATTCCGGGAACGGATTTTATAAGTAAAGAAGAAGCGAAATTATATTTATTAGCCAGAACGGCTAAAGGACGATATACAAGAGAAGAGATTCGTAAAAAGAGTCCGATTGTCATAGAGCCTTTATTAAAAACAAAAACATACGAATACACCAAAGGTTTGTATGCCGTCGTGTATTTTTCCTATATGAATATTCCGGGAGCCGGAGGAGCCGACTTAATCGTTTATATTGCAGCCCGACACTACGGAAATTCTATCCGGGTAGAAGAAACGTTTATTCAAACCTCCGATTTAAAAACCCGAAACGGAGTGATACATGTACGTCCCGATGACGGGGAATGGATAACCGATATGATGTAAAACTGAAAATGATGAAAAAATTTTTTATACTTGTTGTGTTTTTGGCGGGATTTTATGCCTGTCATCACGAATATAGATACGGCTATTTGAAAACGGATAATATAGAATATTATCCCGACAGTTTAGAGGTCGTTGCAAATACCAATTGTAACGATATCATCCATACGAAATACGGAGTACCGTGGGCAAGCGTCCCGATACAAGGCGTCGCAGGAACCCCTCCCATCTTCTTTTCCATCAAATCGATATCTTCCGAAAACGGAGAGGGCGAAAAAATGAAAAAATACCTCAAAATAAGAGGGGATGGAGTATTTTATCTCTATCCTTTCGACACCTATAACGACATTCCCGTAGGGGAATACCGGATATCGATTATAATCGAAAACGATAACGACCGGAGAGAATTCGATAACGTATTCAAAATAATCGTAAAACAATAATTATGAATATTTCAATCTACCGAAGAATACTATGCCGGGGAATCGAGTTTATGCTTTTCGTATCCCTCCTAAGCGGTTGCGGGGATAAGAACAATGAGCAAATCCCTCCTCTTCCGCCGGAAGATACGATTCCGCAAGCTCCGGCATCGGTGCAAAAAGTAAATAAATTCATCCGGGACGGTATGAAACATTATTACTTTTGGGCGGATCTTATGCCGGAAATAGACATTCGTTACGAATTGGATTCCAAAATATATTTCAAAAAGCTCCTGAACGACAACGATAATTGGTCTGCAATCAGAAACGATATGGAATATCAGAATACCAAAAGCGGATATACGGTAACTACATTGGGATTTTCTCCCGTTTTTTTCCAGACACCGGAGCAGATTATCGGAGTGATTCAATACGTATATAAGGATTCTCCTGCGGCAAAGGCCGGGCTCAAAAGAGGAAACGCCTTACTGGCGGTAGACGGAGAGAATATTACACAGGAAAACCTGTCCTATATTTTCAATAAAAGGTCTCTTACGCTCAAATATTCGGATATTTCGATAAATGAATCCGGAAACCCCGTTTTGACCGATATCAGAGAAGTACATTTGATTCCGAAGAATATTACATTGAATCCCATAAACACTTATAAAGTAATCGATACCTTAGGATTAAAAATAGGATATTTGGTTTATACTCATTTCGACGACTATCATTACGAGGAGTTGGGAAATGTATTCCGTTTTTTCAAGTCGCAGAATATCAGAGATTTGATAATGGATTTCCGTTATACCGGCAGTTTCGGAAATTGGAAGGCTGCAGGTGTCGTGGGAAGTTGGATCGCTCCCGAGGATTTCGTAAGCCGAAATGAGGAATTTATTTGTTTTAAGTATAACAACCTTTATAAAAACGAGTTATTGGAAAACGGAAAGGATAATACCATACGTCTAACCGATTCTTTGGTTTCGGAAAATTTGGGAATACGCCGGGTGTTCTTTTTAATCAGCAAACAAACCGCAGAAATCGGAGAGGCTTTTATATTGGGACTGAAACCTTATATGCAAGTAAATCTAATCGGAGAAAAAACCAAAGGTATGAGTTTGTTCATGGGGACTGTCGTACCCCAGCTTAAAAACGATTCCATTGTGCCGGGACTTTATGAAAAAGGAAATATCATTGCACCGGAACTAAAGAATTGGGCTTATAACATTATCATCGGGAGTTATACGAATAAAAACGGAGATACGATATGGGAGGCAGGAGGTTTATCTCCGTCGGGAGGAATGCAAATCAACAATCCCAATAATATCCGTTCTCTAACCCGTCAATTGGGAGAGCTCAAAGAACCGCTTTTATCGGCGGCCATCAACATAATTCACGTAATTAAATAAATGCTACCCAAAAAAGGATTTCGGATCGAAAGTTTTTAAGGCATATGCTCGCGGAGTTCGACGATATTTTTACGGTAATCGTAGAATGAGCGAACGGCCGGGCCGGGGAGAGAGGTCGCAAACGGTCGTAAGTCCCGGATTTACCGAATAACACATAAATAATCAAAGATATGAACAGCATGATAAGAAATTTCATTTTCGTTTCAATACTTCTTCCGATTGCAGTGTCCTGTTCCAAGAAGGAGGAGGCACCCATTTTGGATGTGGAGACGGACAACGTCGTTTTCGAATCTCCCGGAGGGACGAAAACCGTGGGCGTAAGTCTCAATTCGGGGCAGAAGCTCACGGCCTTATGGCAGGGGGACTCCTGGGGGAAGGTATCCGTGCGGGAGGGGAATAGCGGCATAAACATCGTAGCCGGGGAGAATACGGGTATCGGCGAACGTACGGCCAAGGTCGTGCTCGCCAGTGCCGACCTCGTTAAGGAGATCCGGGTCGTACAGTCCGGGAGCGCTCCTTTCGTCGAGGACTTGCCCGGAGAACTCGGATTCATGCAATTCGCCGAGGTGCGCACCGTAGAATTCAACTCCAACGTCGAGGAATGGACGCTGAGCGGAAAACCCCAGTGGGTGACGAAATTGGAGATAAAAAACAAGACTCTGATAATCGAGGTGACCGAAAACACCGAACGCCAACCCCGGGAGGCCACGATAACCGTCGAGGGGGCGAACATTCGCAAGACCCTGAAGATTACCCAGGACGGCATTCTCTACTACCTCTTCCCCTGTCTCGACTTCTCCGTCGATGTCCCCAAGATGAAAGCCTTCGAAGAGGCCCGGCGGAGTACCGATTATCTTCCTCCCGCCGAAGGACGGCCCTTCCATTCCTTTAAAACCGTAAGTCCCGTATTCTCCACCGCCCTCTACTTCTTCGGACAGGACAACCGCCTGCAGGCTTCCGCCGTCTTCGCCGCATGGGCCGCCCTCAACGAGCCGGAATTCAACCCGTGGCTGAAAGAAGCGGGCTTCAATCACGTCTACAACGACACGATCTACAATCAGGCGTTTTTCCATAATTCCAAAGACCGCATACAATCGCTTCTGTACGATTCCGGGAAAGGATTCGCCGTAATGGAATACACGCCGGCAGCCAACCCGCCGCAGCCCCCGGCACAAACCTCCTCCCATCCCACCTTCTCCGCATTCCCCTACGGATATCTCGAATTCGGAGCGGGAAAAGACAAGGTAAGAGCATACGAAACAGCGCAAGGCGGCGTATGGAGCGACCGGTTTTCCAATGAGAATCTCTTCGTATACGAGGGTAAAGGGCATTATCGCCTCTACGTATTCAACGAGGAAAAACTCGTATCCAAGGCCTACATATACGATACTCCCCTAAGCATGGCATATAAAGATGCCAACGGACGCTATTATCCTACCCGCGAATTCTCGCTCCTTGTGAAAAACGAGGGATTCGGATATCTCGGACTCAAGAACGGATTCATGTACGCCAACAAGGATAAGTTGCTGGGTATTCTCATACAGGTGGGAACCGCCGACTTTTATCCCGGGAAAACCATAGGGGTCATAAACTTCTTCCCCGTACAAACGGTTTCTCCGGCTGCAACGCGGCAGAACGTGCGGCCGCTATGGATAAAACCCGATAAAGGATTCTCGCCCCGGTTCAAAACCGAAAACGACATAGCGGTATATTGAACCCGGAAGGAATGGCAAACCCGTTTTTTTCATAATGCCGGAAACCCGTTTATATCCTCGGGAATATTCCCCCCGGGGAATAAACGGGGTTCCACTCCCTGCAATTACGCCTATCGGTTACAGCTAACACACAGGGGTGCGGATACCAATAAAGTTCCACTCCCTGCAATTACGCCTCCGGCTGAAGGAAGCCGGCAAAGGAGCGGGGAAAACATAAAATAAAACGAAAGGAATATGAATATATCGATAAAGCCCAAAGGAAGGATATGCGCTCTCTTCGCCCTTATCCTCCTTCTCCCGGCAATGCTCCGGGCACAGGAAAGACCTTCGACGGTCACCGGCAAAGTAAGGAATACCTCGGGTGAGGAGTTGCCGGGAGTTACCGTAAAGCTCAAGGCCGATGCCTCGGTAGGGACGGCCACCCGTATCGACGGGAGCTACACCATAGACCTCGCCCCCTATCTTTTACGGCATAAAGGGAGCAGCATCTCCCGTCAGGAACTCGTGTTTTCCTTTATCGGCATGAAGTCCGAAACCGTAAAAATAGGCAATCTAAGAGTTATCGACGTCGTTCTCGAAGAAGAGGCTCAAGAGTTGGAGGCCGCCGTCATCACCGGCTACCAGAAGATAGACCGCAAACTCTTTACCGGGGCGGCCGACGTAGTAGATGCCTCCAAAGCCCGCATGGAAGGGGTCGTCGACGTCAGCCGCATGCTCCAGGGACAATCCTCGGGCGTCCAGGTGACCAACGTCTCCGGAACCTTCGGCTCCGCTCCGAAGATACGCATAAGGGGAGCTTCCTCCATATACGGCAACCAGCATCCCCTGTGGGTGGTCGACGGGCTCGTACTCGAGGATGTGGTGGAGTTATCCGCCGACGACCTCTCCTCGGGGAACGTGGAAACTCTCATAAGCTCCACCGTAGCGGGACTCAATGCCGACGATATCGAGAGCTTCCAAATCCTCAAGGATGCTTCCGCCACGGCCCTCTACGGGGCAAGGGCCATGAACGGAGTGGTCGTCATCACCACCAAGAAGGGAAGACCCGGGAAAACGACCATAAACTACAACGGGGAAATAACCCTTAGGATGCGCCCCAGATACGCATCCTACAACATCATGAACTCCGTCGACCAGATGAGCGTATACAAGGAACTCGAAAGAAAGGGATGGCTCAATTATGCCGATATATCCCGCTCCCCATCGGGCGGAGAGTTCCTGTTGAGAGCTAAACGAATAGAATCCTGGAATGCCGCATCCGAAACCTTCGACCTTCCCAATATGCGCCGCTTCAAAGAGGAATACCTCTATAAGGCATCCCGCCAAAATACCGACTGGTTCAAGGAGTTGTTCCGCAACACCCTCCAGCAAACACACTCTCTCAGCATGGCATCGGGCTCCAAAACCACCAACTTCTACTCCTCACTGAGCTTCTTCCTCGACCCGGGATGGACAAAAGCCGACAAGGTCAAGAGATTTACCGGGAATATGAACATCTCACATACCTTCCCGCACGGTATCGCCCTGCGTTTCTTCATGAACGCCTCCTACCGCGAACAACGCGTTCCCGGTACTCTCGGAAGAGAGGTAAACGCCGTGGAAGGTACCTTCTCGAGGGATTTCGACATCAATCCCTTCAGCTATGCCCTGAATACATCGAGGACCATGAGAGCCAAGGATGCAGAGGGAAATCCCGTATACTACCAGATGAACTACGCTCCCTTCAGTATCATTAACGAAATGGAAAGCAACTTCTTGGACATCGACCTGCAGGACCTTAAGTTCCAGGGCGAAATAGCCTATAAGCTATTCCCGGGATGCGAACTCAACGCCATAGGAGCCGTAAGATACGTCAAATCCACACGCGAGGCAAAGGTGAAGGAGAACTCCAACCTCGCCATGGCATACAGGGCGGCGGGGGATGCCACCATTGCGGAACGCAACAAATACCTCTTCAAAGACCCCGATAACGTGAACGCATATCCCGAAGTCGTTCTACCCAAAGGAGGGTTCTACAATACCACCGACGACCGCCTCGTAAACTACTACCTAAGACTTACGCTCAACTACAATAAAACCCTGAAGGAAAACCACGTCGTAAACATTCTCCTCGGCGAAGAGGTCAAATACGCCGACCGCATGAACCGGTGGAATAAAGGATTCGGATACCAGTGGTATAAGGGAGGCATCCCCTACGTAGACTACCGCATCATGAAACAAATCCTTGCGGGAGGTTTCGACTATTACGGAATGAACGAAGACTACGACCGCTTTGCCGCTTTCTTCGCAACGGCGGGGTATTCCTGGAAGGGCATATATATGCTCAATCTCACCGGACGATACGACGGCTCGAACCGGCTCGGAAGGGCAAGAAGCGCAAGGTGGCTGCCGACGTGGAACATAAGCGCATCGTGGAACGTAGGAGAAACCTTCGAAAGCATCGCAAGCATTTGCTCCAACCTTAAAATACGCTCCACGTACGGGCTCACAGCAACCATGGGGCCCGCAAGGAATGCCCTCGCCATTTTCTATTCCGCAAAGACTTTCCGCCCCTCGCAGGAAGATAACGAAACCCATACCTATATCGCATCCCTCGAGAATAAAGACCTGACGTGGGAGAAACAATACGAATTCAATATGGGCGTCGATGCCGGTATCGCAAACGACCGCCTGAGAATAACCGCCGACTACTACATCCGCAAGGGATTCGACCTCATAGGATTGGTGCGCACCTCGGGCGTAGGGGGAGAAAACATCAAATACGGAAACTATGCCGATATGAAATCCCGGGGGATGGAAATCACCCTACAGTCGCTCAATATAAAGGGACGGGAATATGCATGGGAAACCGGGTTTACCTTTTCGTACAACAAAAACGAGATTACCGGACTCCATTCCCGACCGAGGGTGCTGGACCTTATAGCCGAAAACGGCGGTGCCTTGGAGGGGTTTCCCGTCAGAGGACTCTTCTCCATACCATTCAACGGACTCAACGATAAAGGATTCCCCACATATATAGGGAAAAACGGGGAAACCACCGTAAGCGGCATATATTTCCAGGAACGACAAAACCTGTCGTGGCTCAAATACGAAGGACCCATAGACCCGAAGGTTTCGGGCGGACTCAATTCCAACTTACGCTACAAGGCATGGAGCCTCGGCCTATTATTCACCTACCAGTGGGGAAATGTCATACGCCTACATCCCGACATCTCCTACGCATATACGGATATGAACGCCATGCCGGAGGAAATGAAAAACCGATGGATAATGCCCGGTGACGAAGCCTTTACCGACATACCCGTAATACCCACACGAAGGCAGGTGGCTACCATTCCGGGACTCGGAATCGCATACAACGCCTATAATTATTCGACCGTACGCACCGCAAAGGGAGACTTCTGCCGCCTCAAGGAAGTGAGCCTCTCTTTCCGCATGCCCGATAAATACGTCAAACGATTCGGAATGACTTCCCTCGAGTTCAAAGGCGTCGTTTCCAACCCGCTGCTGATTTATTCGGACAAAAAGCTCAACGGGCAGGACCCCGAATTCTTCCGCTCGGGAGGCGTAGCCATGCCGACTCCCAAGCAGTTCACCTTATCCGTGAAGGCGGGATTCTGAAACCCGGCCCATAGTTACGATACTGTGTTTTTTAATAAATATATGAACCATGAAATATACGATTCGTTCGAATAAGGGTTCCCTCCGAAGACCCGATACGGGAAAAGAAGAGAGGGATACCCTACATAAACTCCGGAGACGCCCTTCAAGCTCCCGGTTCCGTCTGCGGAAACGCTCCGTACACCGCCTGTACGGGAGTTTCATATTCCCTCTCCTGTTTTGCCCGGCATGCAATGCCTATTTGGACCATGTGCCCGACAACCGGGCCCGCTTGGAGGACAGGGAGGCCGTAGCGGAACTCCTCGTTTCGGCATATCCCGACATCTCCTACGTACCTTTTTGCGAAATCATGAGCGACAATGCCGACGATAAGGGAAAGGTCATGGGACAGGGAGAGGATTTCTATATCGAATGTTACGAATGGAAGGTGCCGCGGAGCGTCTCCCAGGATACTCCCACCGCCTATTGGAACAGTTGCTACAGGGCTATCGCTGCGGCCAACCAGGCCTTGGAATCCATAAAAACGATGGGGCGGGAGAAGGATCCCGAATATCTTCCCCTTATCGGAGAAGCGTTAGTGTGCAGGGCGTACGCCCATTATATGCTGGCCTCCCTCTTCGCCATGCCCTACAACCCCGAAACGGCGGGAAAACTCCCCGGAATACCCATTGCCACTCGACCCGAAAAGGAGATTTTCGCAGAGTACGAAAGGGGGACTCTCGAACAAACCTACAAATGCATACGTGAGGATTTGGAAACGGGCATAACGTTGCTCGAAAACGGATACGACGTGCCGAAATACCACTTCACGAAGGAAGCCGCTGCGGCATTCGCCGCCCGTTTCTACCAAACCCTCGGGGAATGGGATAAGGTGATCGAAGCCGCCGACAGAGCGATAGGACATACCGATGCGAAGATTCGCGCATGGAACAATCCGCAAACATACGGCAGATACAGTTATGCGGAAATCGCTGCGGCGTATTCCTCATCCGGGGAGCCCGCCAATCTGCTGCTCGCATCCTGTCTTAGCACATGGCCGAGAAGGTTTGCCGTAAACCGTTTCGGGCTTTCCCCGGAAATACTCCCCCAGCTCTTCTTCAACAGGAAAAACGTATTGGGGGCGGATATTGCCGTCGGACTTTACGGAAACGAAAAGGTGCTCAACATTCCCAAAGTGAAGGAATACTTCAAACAGGAGGGTTTGAATGCCACGTCCGGTTGGATTTACGTCATGTTGCCGCTGTTTACGGCGGAGGAGGCCCTGTTCAACAGGGCCGAGGCTTACGCCATGAAGGGAGATTACTCCGCCTGTATCGGGGATATCAATCTGTACTTCGGACGGCGCATAAGGGGATACTCGGGAAGCGAGGCGGAGACCCTGACGGAGGAAAAGGTGAAAAGGTATTACGCCGGGCGCAAGCCCGACCTCCACACATGGTATACCGTAGACGCTGCGACGGAACCGTACCTCAAGTGCATTGCAGACCTAAGAAGATCGGAGTTCGTACACGAGGGCATGCGCTGGTTCGACGTCAGAAGGTGGGGATTGGATATCGTGCACATAAGGAGAACGGGAGAAAACGACCAGCCGCTTACCCTACACCTCAAGCACGACGACCCGAGAAGGGCATTGCAACTACCCGAGGATGCCGTAGCGAACGGATTGGCCCCGAATCCGAGGAAGTAGAATCCCGGAATGAAAGTGAAAGAAACGGCGGTTTTGAAATTTTAAACTAAAAAAACATGAGAATCATTCGATACGCACGAAAAACGGTCGGCATTGCGGCTATGGCATGCGCTTTGGCCGCTTGCGGGGAAGAGGCCCTGCGCGACAACAGGGAGGAGTTCGACCTGGATTACGAACCCGTGGAGGAAACCGACAAATGGATTCAAGAACATATAACCCGTCCCTACAATATCGAAATCCTATACAAATGGGTAGACGGGGAAAACGATATGGGGAAAAACCTCGTTCCTCCGAAAACCGAGGATGTCATACCATTTGCAAAAATACTCAAACGCGTATTTATCGACGCTTATGTAAAAGAGGCCGGGAAGGATTTCTTCAATCGCCTCGCCCCGAAACAATTCCTCTTCGTGGGAAGCCACAGCTACAATCAGGGGAATACCATTACCGAGGGAACGGCCGAAGGAGGGAGAAAAATCGTATTATACGGGATAAACTACTTCAGGGAGGCGGCCATGATTCGGAGGTTCGTACACGTCATGCACCACGAGTTCTCGCACATCATGCACCAAACCAAGATGTTCTCGCCGGACTATCAGAAAATATCGGCGGGTGGATATACCGCACAATGGTACAATACCCCCGGAGGGGATAACGGCGCCAGGGAGATGGGATTCATTACTTCCTATGCAAGGGCAGCCGTAGAAGAGGACTTCGTCGAAATGCTATCGGTATATATTACGACCCCCCGGGAAGAATGGGAGGAGTGGATGCGCTCGATTGCCGAGCCCCGGGGACGGGATGCGATAGAGAGAAAATTGGAGGCGGTTCGCACATATATGCTACAGAATTGGGAAATCGATTTGGAGCATTTCAGAAAAGAAATGGAGAAAACATTAAAAAAAGTTTACGATGAATTGCAGAATTAGGTTTACGATTATATGTATGCTCTTTGCTACAGCGTGTTCGAGGGAGGTCGGCGACGTCTTCGACCGTCCGGCGGGAGAAAGGGCGGAGATCGCTGCGGAGAACCTCCGGGAAATGCTGTGCGGAGAAGAAGGCGGATGGTTTATGCCTTATGCTACGCCCGGCGGAAAGAAGTTCAAAATATGGATGAAGTTCCGGAAAAACGGAGAGGTCGAGATGCTGTCCGACTATGCCCCAGATAAGACGCTAAGCCGCTATGAAGTGAATACCGGACAGGGGGCGGTGCTCGCATTTTCGACATACGCCCTCATCCACAGGTTGGCCGATCCGGCATATCCTCCGTACGGAAAGGGTTACGGAGGGGATTTCGAATTCGTGTTTCGGAGAAAAAACAACGACTCCATCTTCTTCGAAGGAAGAAAGTCGGGAAAAGAAACCCTCCTCGTTCGACCCCCCTCCGCTCCCGGGAACAGAACCCCGTATATGGGTAATCTCGCCGTTTACTACGCTTTCAGGGAGAAAATGTTCAGAACCCTGAATAAGGGAGAGAATGCCGTAGCGGATATCGATATAGAGGGAATGCCCGAAAACGATTTCCTCCTTACGGGAGAGGATTTCTTGAACAATACCGTACGCATGAGGTTCAGAATGCGGAAACCTGCCGGAGGAATAAGGGAATCCGTTTCCGGAATACGACCCTCCGTAAAGGGGTTCACAATCGAGCCGGCACTCGATATCGACGGAAAAAGCATAGCGGAATTCGTATGGGAAAACAATGCATTCAGAGCGAAAAACGCAGAAGAGATCGCTCTCGGATATGCCGATATGCCATGCGTCGAAAACAAAGAGAACGTGGTGTGGTTCCTAAAAACGGCGAATAAGGGCTTCTTTATGATGAATGCCGCTAGTCGGAATTTCGCAAACCGTTTCGTATTCCCCATCGGAATCACGGCGGGGGATCCCGAACTTAGCATTCAGATATATCCCGGATATTCCGCTTTCGCTCTGTATACGAGAAAGGAAATATTCGGAACACACTGGTCTATGGCCATTTTCGACCCCGAAATCAAAACGGGAGAAAGAGCGGATATCATACGATTCGAACCCTACCGGGAACAACCCTTCGTCAACGGACAACTATGGGAAAAAATTATGGAAACTACGCCCGGATACGACCTCTATCATCGATTCCTCTTCCACCCCGACGGCGTATTCCTGCACAGGGAAGGAAATACCCTATTCCTGATGAAACCCGGGGATACAAGCCTGTGGGTAGCCTTCGCTCGTATTGAAATTAAATAGATAAATACCCCCCTCGGAACACGGGAAACCCGTATCGGACGACAAAACCGATACGGGTAAATTTTATAAAATCTTTCAAGTGAATTCGTTTTTTCCCGGGATAAATACGAAATTTTATCTAAATTCGCATATATAATCGACAGGATATGAAAATTGTTTTTGCAACAAACAACACACACAAAATTCAAGAAATACGGAATATTCTCGGGAAGGAAATTGAAATATTATCCCTGAAAGATATCGGTTTCCGGGAGGATATTCCGGAAAATGAGCCGACACTCGAAGGCAATGCCCGACAAAAAGCAAGGTATATAAAAGAGAAATACGGGTACGACTGTTTTGCAGACGACACCGGGCTTGAAGTCGTCGCTCTCGGCGGCAAACCCGGCGTATATTCCGCCCGCTATGCAGGCCCGGGACACGACTCCGAAGCGAATATACGGAAACTCTTGAAAGAAATGGAGGAAACGGAAGATCGGAGAGCCCGTTTCCGCACCGTCATCGCTCTTATGGAAGGTGAAAAAGAATATTTGTTCGAAGGTATCGTAGAAGGTCGTATCATACGGGAGAAACGCGGGGACAGAGGTTTCGGATACGACCCGATCTTCGTACCCGAAGGCTTCGATACGAGTTTTGCGGAAATGTCCATGAATGAAAAAAATCGAATCAGCCATCGGGCAAGGGCTCTGAAAAAACTTACGGATTATTGGGAAGGCAAAAAAACGATAAATGGAAAAAACTAATGCCGTCATATTAAAATCCTTGCCCTATACCGATACCCGGACAATCGTACGCTGTTTTTCGCAAGAGGAAGGGTATATGTCGTTTATAACAAACGACTCCCACTACAAAAAGAAAAAAAACTTCCTGCCCATGGGAATTACGGAAATCGAATTTTTCCGCAATAAAAGAGGAGAACTTCACTCCCTTATCCGAATAAGCCATACCCATCCCCTGTTTTCCGTTTATACGGATATAGGTCGTATGAATATCCTGCTCTTATGGGTGGAAATCCTCGAAAGCCTTCTCTCCCGCGAGGAAGCCGACGAAACCCTTTACGAATACATTAAAACTTCCGTAATCCACATGGAAGAGAATCCCCATACGGCCTCCAATTTCAACCTCTTCTTTTTATACAACCTCCTCCGTCTTATCGGCATAGGTATCGATACCTCCACCTATAAACCCGATTATGAATTTTGTATTACCGACGGAAGTTTTCAGCCGCCCGGGAAAAACGCCCGGAACGTATCCGGGCCCAATTCCGCAAAAATAATCCATTCCCTGTGCACGGGCGGACTCGATTATACGGAGAAGTTGAAACTCAACGGAAAAGCCCGTTCCGTCCTCCTTGACATCCTCCTGCTTTATATAGACAGGCATTTCAATACTAAGCTATACGCCAGTAAAAGCATCGATATATTACGCCAGGTATTTACGGATTGAATCCTCCGATTCCCGAACGAATCGTTTCCGGCAATTCGCATTTTTTCCGGCAAAGAATCAGAAAAAAACATAATATGAAGGGAAAATAAGGGCATAATTATTGCTGAAATTTCAATTATTCCCGTATTTTCGTGAAATATTAAAGCTAAAAATATCATCTAAGGATGCATATCAGGATAGAGGGATTAAGCCAAAGATTCGGAAAGGAGAATAAGGCTTTGGATAATCTGAATCTTAAAATAGAACCGGGGATATTCGGACTCTTAGGTCCGAACGGAGCCGGAAAGACTACGCTTATGCGTATATTGACCCTTTTGCTTTCTCCCACATCCGGCACGGTATATTTCGACGATTACGACATTCGCATCCACCGTAAATCCATACGCTCTCTTATAGGATACCTCCCTCAGGATTTCAGGTTTTTCGAAAAACTCAGGACATGGGAGTATTTGGATTATATGGCCGGAATATCCGGCATATACGGGAAACGGGAACGGAGAGAAGCCGTAGACAATATGCTCCGCAAGGTAGGGTTATACGAATTCAGAGATCGGTGGGCCAATCATCTTTCCGGAGGAATGAAACGCAGGTTGGGTATTGCTCAAGCCATTATAGCCGAGCCTAAAATCGTGATCGTCGACGAACCTACTACCGGTCTCGACCCCGAGGAAAGAATCCGTTTCCGGAACATCCTATCGGAAATCGGCAATAAAGACGTCATCATATTATTATCCACCCATATCGTGGGCGACATCTCCAGCAGTTGCAAGGATTTGGCCCTTCTCCATAAGGGAAGTATCCGTTTCCGCGGGACACCTACGGAGATGATAAGACATGCCGAGGGTAAGGTATGGAAAAAGACGGTAGACGATATGGAACTCGAAAAAATAAAGGAGATTTATCCGATTATATCGACGATCCCCGTAGAGAAGGGATGGGAAATCGAGATTGTGGCCGAGGCTCCCCAAGGCGGTGAATGGCGGACGGCATCTCCGAATATCGAGCATGCCTACGTGTATTTCATGGATTATATGATAGGCGATAAAACAGCCGTTTATCCGGAATTTAACCCTAAATTCGAAAACCTGCCATGAACATCCGAAACATACGTATCGTTGCCGATTACGAAGCCCGAATCCTGTCCCGGTCGTGGATGTTCAGGATATTCTCCGGACTTTCGGTATTCGTCATCACCCTCATCATTTTATTTCAACATACCCATATATTCTCTTTCTGGCATTTGGCTTGGCCGCATTCCGCCCTGTCTTCATTTTTCCCTTTCAACGCTACGATGATGTATACCGTAAGCCTCTGCCTTATATTGCCCGTACTGAGCGGGAATTTTCTGAAACGGGATAAAAAAACGGATACGGCAGAAGTCATATTCGTACACGCTATGAGCAATGCGGATTATATATCGGGAAAATGTCTGGGAAGCCTGAAACTATTCCTCAAAGTGGAATTTCTCTTTCTCGGATGTATCGCTCTTATCAATATTTTAGCCGCAGACGGTCCTTTCAATTTCTTTTTCTATCTATACTATCCTCTAACGGTATCCCTTCCGGCTTTCGTTTTCGTCATCGGAATTTCCTATTTCCTGGCTTCCGTATTCGGGAATCCCTCTTTATCGATGATTGCCGTCATCGCATTCGTCATTATCGACCTCAGCTATTTGAACGAAGTTTCATACGGAATAGCCGATATTACCTGCATACAGACGGCTGCCGTATTTTCGGACGCCACAAAAACCATGGCTCATCCGCTCCCCTTCGTATGGAAACAATCCCTGATCCTGTTTTCAGGCATAGGCTTTATCTTCCTGACTACCGCCATGTTCAAACGTATCCCCAATTCTCATATTCGCAAAAGACTCAATACGGCCTGCGGTCTTTCTTTTCTGCTTATCGCCGGGATATGCGCCTTCCTCTATCTCCGTCAATTTCAATCGACGGCGGAAAAACGGAAAGCCTATATCGCCACCTATAAAAAATTCGACGGACACCCCACGGTCGATATCAGAGAAAACGAAATGGAGATAAACATCGGCCCGAAAGAAATAAAAACGGTATCCGCATTGAAAATCTCCAACTCTTCGGACAAAAATATTTCCGCAATCCTTTTATTTTTAAATCCGGGATTGAAGATTGAAGAAATCCGGATAAACGGAGAGGAAACCCTCTACAAACGGGAGAATCAGGCCGTCGTAATCGAATACGGGCTTGCAGCTTGGGATAGTTGCGACATCCGTATAAGCTATTCCGGAAAAATCGAAGAAGCCGTCTTGTACACGGATATCGATTCTTCGGAGTTTTTCCGTCCCAAAAAACTCAAAGAGCCGCTTATTTTGGGAGAACGTTACGCATATACGGGAGATTTCACCCTCCTCTGCCCGGAGGCCCTCTGGTACCCCCGGGCCCAAGCTCCGGAAAATCCCATATCGGTATATGAGACGGTAAGGGAATTCACCTTATTTAAATTGAAAGTAAAAACCCATAAAGCCCAAACCGTCATCTCTCAGGGAAAAAAACGGGAAGAAGAAGGATATACCGTATTCGAAAACGAAAATCCTTTGGAGGGAATCAATCTGATTGCCGGTCCCTATACCGAAAGACGATTGAAAACGGGGAATACGGAATACGCTTTTTTCTCTCTGAAAGGGAAAAATCCGCTTATCGAAGGTCTGGAAAAAAACAGGGATACCCTACCCGCCCTGATAAAAGAGATACGGAAAGAAACGGAGGGAAATATCGGCATCTCCTATCCTTTCAAAAGATTTTCCATCGTGGAAGTTCCCGTACATTTCTACGGGTATTACAGACCTTGGAAAAACCATACTTCTTTTGCCGCTCCGGAATTGGCACTGCTCCCCGAAAAAGGAGCGACTATTCCCCATTTCGATATGCCCGGAATAATCCGGATGGAGAAAATGGAACAAATGCAGGAAGTCTCAAATCAAGAAATGGAATATAAAATATTAAAACGCATACTCAACCGGATATTGTTTGAAAAAAACGAAAATATATTTTTTAAAATTTCCTCTTCCAAAGAAACTTCTTTCAACATATACGACCAAAATTCCCAGATTTTCGGGATGAATCATTTCATTGCTTCGGACAGTTTTCCCTTTATGGATATCGTCATTTCGGAAGCTTTATCCCCAAAACAAGACGAAGCCCGACCTCCCTGGTGGAGGCAAGGTCTCGACAGAAAGGAAAAAGCCCTCCTATACCTCAAAGACAAAAGTCTACGGGAGGCCGTAAAAGATAAAAACATAGATAACGAGGTACTCCAAGAAATCATCCGTCTGAAAAGCACTTCCCTCCTCCACTATATATACAGTCGAATCGAAAAGGAAGATTTCAAGCGATTCATCCGGAATTTTTTCGAAACCCGAAACTTTAAAACCACCGGTTTCGAAGAATTCGCAAAAGAAGTAGAAATCGAATGCGGAGTCGACCTTCGAAAATACGTACGGAAATGGATATACGAAAATTCTCCGGCCGTATTCGATATCCAAGAACCCGTAGTTCAAAAAACGACTGTGGACGAATATACCAAATACCGCCTGAGTCTGAAAGTTTACAATTCCTCGAACGAAGGAGACGGTATATTGAGCCTGAAACTCGTTTCCGCAGTACCGGGCGGACGTTCGGGAAGACATCGCAGAAGGAGTAGGAACCGGACGGAAGACGCCCGCTATTATTACTACCATATCCCGGCCGGAGACGCCGTGGAAATCGTATTGTTGGAAGACGAAATACCCCGGGAGTTGGAGGTAGACCGGAATATATGCCGGAATATCCCCAACAAAAAAACATTTAAATTCGAACACATAGAAGCGGAAACCGCCGATACGACTTCAGGAGTATTTAAAATTTCCGCCGAAGAATTCGAAACGGCCTACGGAGATATCATAATCGATAATGAAAGTCCCCATTGCAGCGTTCTGTCCTCGAACGACAAACAGACATATATCCGCAAACTGTTGAAAAATAAGAACCGGGAAAAATACGGATATTTAAATATATGGAATCCCCCTTCCTTATGGACATTATGCATCGGCCCGGAATGTTACGGAGAAATCGCTTCGGCTTATTACAAAAGGAGCGGAAACGGGAAAAACTCCGTAAAATGGAGTACGGAAATTCCCGAAGACGGTCGATATGCCGTTTATGTATGGAATCCCAAAATGCCGAATTTCTATTACGGCAGAAGGCAGCGTAAAAATTCCAAGGAGGAGCAGTATTACCGTATAGAAAACGAAGGGAACACCGAATCTTTCTCCTTGGATCTCCGCCAGGCGGAAAACGGATGGATATACATGGATACTTATTATTTGCATAAAGGGAAGGCGGTTGTATCTTTGAGCGACTTATCGCATTCCAAATATATTATAGCCGATGCCGTAAGGCTGAAATTATTAAAATAAATATACATATGAAAAAAAATTTCGCTTTCATCCTTTTTATTTTCTCCGGAACGATTTCCGCTTTTTGCCAAGAAGCGATGACGCTCGGAAAAGCCATGGACATCGCCCTTCGCAACAGTCCGGTTTTAATACAAAGTAAAATCGCTCTCCAACAAAACCGCCTGAATTTAAAAGCACAGCAATCTTTATTGAAATCGCAATTTTCCTTAGATCTCAACCCTTTCAATTATAACCGCTCCTATATATACGATTCGCGCACCGCGGAATGGTTTACTTCGGAATCCATGAATTCGAGCGGAACTTTCGGAATAAGCCAACCCATAAAATGGACGGACGGAACCGTTTCCTTAGTCAACACCCTGTCCTGGCAAAAAGCGTCGAACACCTCTTCCAATATTTCGAATACCTCTTTCCGAAATAACCTCGGCATACGGATAGACCAACCCATATTCACCTACAATAAAACCAAAATGCGATTGAAAGAATTGGAATATTCCCTGGAAACGGCAAAACTCAACTACGTCATCCAGCAGCTATCCGTCGAAAAACGAGTGACCGCCTCATTCTACGACGTCTACCAAAAGCAACAGCAATGGCATATCGCAAAAGAAGAGTACAGAAACCAGCAACAAAATTACGAAATCATTAAAAACAAAGTGGAAGCCGGACTAATTCCCCGGGAGGAATTATTCCAGGCCGAGGTAAATCTGGCATCCAGCGAATCCGCTCTGTATTCGGGAAAAATCAATTACGACAACATACGGGATAATTTCAAGTTATTGCTCGGACTTCCCCTCGATGCGGAAATCGTGGTTTTGCCCGATACCTCCGTGGACTCCATCCGAATCGATCCGGATAAAGCCGTACGGGAAGGGTTGAGGCAACGACTCGAAATAAGGAACCGGGAGATATCCATAGAAAGGGGCGTATTCGACCTCGTTCGCGCTAAGGCGGAAAACGAATTCAAAGGGAATATATCCGCAGAATTCGGTATTAGCGGACTGTCGGACAAATTCAACAAAATCTACGACAACAGCACGAACAATCAAAACATCGGACTCAAACTCACCGTACCCATATGGGATTGGGGCGCAAAAAAAGCGAGGGTAAAATCGTCCGAACTCGGAATGCAATCGGATAAAATCAACCTCGAAGAGGAGAAAAAATCCATAGTCCTCAACATCCGTCAGCTTTGCCGGAATCTTCCGGTATTGGAGAAACAACTCCGCATCGCTCAAAAAAATATAGAAAATGCCCAAAGAACATACGAAATCAATACCGAAAAATACAGAAACGGAAGTCTGACCGGCATCCAACTCCAACAATATCAAACCCAGTTGACTCAAAAAAAACAGGCTTATATAAATGCCATCATCAGCTATAAACTGGAACTCCTGGATTTGAAAATCCAATCCCTATGGGATTTTTCCAACGGGACATCCTATTTGGAAGAAAAACTGAAAATCATTTCCGTGGATTCCTCATTATAAACCGATAACCCATGAATATATTTATGAATAAGTTCTCGAAAATTTCCGCCGTTCTTATGATTTCCGGATTGCTTTTATCGTGCAGGGGCGGCATGCAAAACCGACATTCCGAAGCGATTACTCCCGTATGGATAGAAGAAGTGAAAATCAGAAATATCGAAGAATATATTACGACTACGGCAACGGCCCGTGCCCGGAAAACCGTGGAAATTCGAACAGAGATGAACGGCAAATACCGGATTCAACAAAATCCGGCAACGGGGCAACCTTATAAATTAGGCGATAAAATCCGGGCCGGAGAAGTAATCGTAAGAATCGAAAACCGGGAATACGCCAACAACATACAATTGGAAAGTAAAAAACTTCAGGTCGCCATATCCAAAAAGGAACACGAAGGTCAAAAATCCCTTCTGGAAAAAGGAGGAGCTACCGAAAAAGACGTACATATGGCGGAGAACTCCTACATCAATGCCCTCAGTTCCTTGGAAAATGCCCGTATTTCCATACAAAAGATGCAGATATCCGCCCCATTCGACGGCATAATCGTAAAATTACCCTATTTTACGGACGGGGTGGAAATCGCTTCCGGAACCATCGTAACGGGCATTATGGATTATGCTCAAATGTATATGGAAGTAAATTTTCCGGAAAATGCCCTTTCTTCCGTCAAAAACGGACAAAAAGTCCATATTACCAATTATAATATCGGCACCGACACCCTTTCCGGAAGGGTCACCCAACTCTCTCCGGCCATCCAGGAAGAGAGCCGCACCTTTGCCGGCCGTATAGAAATCGAGAATCCCGAACTCCGGCTCCGTCCCGGAATGTTCGTAAAAGCGGACGTCATTGTCCGGCATAAGGATTCGGTAGTCGCCATACCCAAAGACATCCTTCTCGGAAATAAGGATGCTCTCCATGTTTTCACCGTAAACCGGGATGTGGCAGGAGGCATCAATGTAGTAACGGGCATAAGCGACAACCGCTATGTAGAAGTGAAAAAAGGCCTTAAACAAGGCGACAAAATCGTCGTAAAAGGATACGAATGGCTAAGAAACGGCAGCAAAGTGAAGATTATGAAATAAAAACGGGCAATAATGAAAAACCTCATCCGACTTGCAATAAACCATCCCGTCACCATCCTTATGCTTACTTTGGGATGTTGTCTCCTCGGCATCATTTCGTATAAGGGATTAAGTACCGAACTGTTTCCGGATATAAAATCGCCCGCCCTGTTCATTTCCCTTTATGCGGACGGACAACCGCCCGAAGAAATCGAACGCAATTATGTGGAAACCGTAGAATCCCTTGCCGGAAGACTCGACGGAGTGAAAAATATCGAAAGCCGGACCTCCGTCGGCATATCCTCCACAAAAATAGAATATCATTGGAAAACCGATATGGACGAGGCGTTTTTAGACCTCCAACGGGTAGTTTCCCCAATCTCCCGTCAGGAAGGCATAACTTCGGTAGAGGTTTCGAAATACGACCTCAATGCATCTCCCATTCTGAAAATAGCCGTCGTCAACGACGAAATCCCGGATATGAATCTTTTACGCCAAGGAGTGGAAGATTTCATAAAAAACGAGCTCATCCGTATAGAAGGGATAGCCGATGTCCGGCTCAACGGCCAGGAGTATTCCCGCATAGAGGTTGCAGCCGACCCCTATCTTATGAAAGCTTACGGGGTTACGACCGGAGATATCGCTTCCGCCATCGCTTCCTCGGGACGGAACATTTCGGGAGGAAATATCGTAGAAAAGCAAATCAGATATATCATAAAGGGAGTAAGCCCTATCCGTAAAATAGACGACATATCCGATATTATCGTCGGTTTCATAAATAAGATTCCACCCGGTTCGGAGGATAAGACCCCGGTAAAAAGCCCCGTATACGTGAAAGACGTAGCCAAGGTTACGGAGACCAATACCGAACCCGGAAACATAACCCGCATCTCGGGCCGGAGGTGCATATCCATGTCGATTTACAAAGAAAGCGGTTATAATACCGTAACGGCAAGCCGGAATGTGAAAGAAATGCTCGAAAGGTTTTCCGCCACCATGCCGAACTATCGTTTCACTATTATCGAAGACGAAGGCGTTTTCATAGATGCCGCCGTAGGCGAAGTCAAGCGTTCCGCTCTCATCGGGATATTGCTTGCCGTTTTCGTCATCTACATATTTCTGAAGAGATGGACGAATACCCTCGCGGTAAGCATTGCCATTCCGGTATCCGTTATCGCTACATTCAACCTCATGTACTTCAACGGCCTGAGTCTAAATATCATGAGCTTGGGCGGCCTCGCTTTGGGAGCCGGAATGCTGGTAGACAACGCCATCGTCGTCATGGAGAATATTTTCCGCAGATTCGAAACGGGAGAAACGGCGGCGGAGGCTTCCGTAAACGGAGCGGCGGAAGTATGTGCCCCCATCGTCTCCTCCACACTCACGACCATCGCCGTCTTTTTGCCCATCGTATATATCGAAGGTGCGGCAGGAGAGCTATTCAAAGAACAAGCATGGACGGTTACCTTCTCCCTCGTTTCCTCCCTATTCGTTGCACTTTTTCTTATTCCTGCACTAACCGCAACATTCCTGAAAAAAAGAAAAAATCGAGATTCTTTAAAATTTTCGCATTACGGCGAAATTCTTCGAAATTTATTGAAAAAACCTTGGCGCATCATCGGGATAGCAGCAATCGTCGTATCGGTGGCCGCCATCTGCCTGCCTTTCATAGGCACGGAATTCATGCCCTCGGACGAATCTTCCGGACTCGTTGCGGATATCCGTATGGAAGAGGGGAAAACCGTCATCGCAACGGATAATGCGGTAAGTGCGGTTTTGGAAATAATCCGCGAAAAAGGGGGAGAAGAAATCGAATGGATTTTCTCCCATTGCGGAAATGACGGAGAGGAAGCTGCAAACGGCATATTTCGCGAATCGGGAGAAAATAAAGCCTCCCTGAAAATCAAGTTGAAAAAAGGAAGCAAGCTCGGGAATTCCGGGCTTATGGAAATCCTCGGCTCCGTATTCGCCGAAAACTCCCATGCGGAAATCTCATTCCGCAAAGAAGGTGCCGGCATCCAATCCGTAATCGGAACGGACGAAGCTCCCGTAGCGGTAGAAGTAAAAGGGGAGGAGCACGAGATTATCGAAAAACTCTGCCGGGAAATCAAATACAGAATGGCTTCCGTCGAAGGAATTTACGATATTAAAACATCCATGGAAGCCGGTTCTCCCCAGGTCGATATAAAAATCGACCGGCTCAGAAGCGGCGCATCGAATGTGGGTACGGAAGCCGTAATTTCTCAGATACGCGACGAACTCAACGGTAAGGATGCAGGAAAATACAATGCCGGAGGACGTCCGTCCGACATCAATATAAGTCTTCCCAAAAAAGACATAAACGAATTGAAAAATATGGAAATCCTAAGCGGGAACAACGTATTCCGCTTGGAAGACATAGCCGAAATAAGGATGACGACCTCCCCCCGCTCCATATTCCGTTCGAACAATATCCGTACCGGAAAAGTGACGGCCTTATTATCGGAATCCGCTTCTCTCGGCAAGGTAAGCGCTGCAATCAAGGATGTTATCGGGGATATGGAATTCCCGCCCAAATATACGGCCGCAATTACGGGAGAAGAAGCCAAAAGAGCCGAGGCCTTCAAAGGATTGAATTTCGCCCTCATCCTCTCTCTCGTATTCGTATATATGGTGATGGCCGCCCAATTCGAGTCGCTCCGCCATCCTTTTACGATTATGTTGAGTATTCCGCTGGCCGGCGCCGGTACCGTAGCGGCCTTTATGATTTTCGGCTACAACCTGAATATCATGGCTTTCATCGGCATCATCATGCTGACCGGCATAGCGGTAAACAATGCCATTCTATTAGTAGATGCCATCAATAAAGAAAAATCCGGAGCCGCATCCGTCGAAGAAGCCGTCATCCGGGCCGCTCAAAGGCGGATACGTCCCATATTGATGACTACGGCAACCACGGTTATGGCGCTTCTACCCATGTGTATAAGTGCAGGAGAAGGAGCCGCCCTCCGTTCGTCTATGGCCATAGCCGTTATCGGAGGGCTGATTTCCGCTACCTTATTGACGCTCGTCGTCATCCCCGCCCTTTACTGTGTATTCGAGCCCGAGAGACATCGGGAAACTCCCGATAAAATATAAGGATATGAGATCGATTATCAAAAGAAAACTTCTCGTTTCGATGCTCTTTATCGGGATCACGGCTATGGGATATTTCTCCTATTCCCGACTTCCCGTAGCCCTCTATCCCGATGCCGAATTCCCCGTCATGGGCGTAATCGTCAATACTCCGTCGGAATACGACCCGATTTATATCCGGAACTACGCCGCCATACCCGTAGAAGGCACGATCAGCCGGCTCAAAGGAGTGGAGGAAATAAATACCCGGATTTCGTCGAGAGGAGCGGATTTCGTCGTAAAATTCGAGAAAAACGTCAACCTCAAAATGACTTATATCGAATTGGAAGAGAACATCAAAAAACTGTCGGCCTCCCTCCCTTCGGAATTCCGCATACAGGTCGTGAAATCCCCTTCCGGATTGGCCAACTCCAATTTTATGAGTCTGAGCATAATAGGTGACGAAGAGGTAAACTATATCCGGAATATCACGGAAAAAGAATTTCTTCCTTCCCTCCGGAATATAGACGGAGTCTCGGAAGTACGCATAAGCGGAGGACAACAGAAAACGATGGAGATCAGAATGAACTCCGCCAAATCCGCCGCCCTCAACCTCAAACCGGAAGATATAGCCGCTCTTATTCAAAAAAATTCAGTTGCCGGCAGTTTTGTCGGAAACATATACGAATGCGGTAAGAGAATATCCGTAAAACTGAGATCCGAATACACGAAACCGGAGGATATAGGCGAAATCATCGTAGCTCCGGGACCCGTTTTTCTCAAAGACATAGCCGATATTTCTTTCGGCTATAAGGAAGAAGATTCCTATTTCCGGAAAAACGGAAAAGAAACCGTAAGCCTCATCCTCTCGAAATCTCCTTCGGCCAATCTCATTGCTCTCTCGGAAAAGGTAAAAAAGGAATTGAAGTCCATGGAAAAAGATATGGCCTCGAAAGGTGTTTCCTGTATAATCGAAGCCAATGCGGCGGAAGAAATAACGGAAAGCATAGATTCCATCATCCGCCTATGTATTACCGGAGGATTTTTAGCCATTCTCATATTATATTTTTTCTTAAGAGAGATTAAGACCGTCAGTATTATTGCCTTTGCCATTCCCATTTCGGTACTCTCCGCTTTCTACTTCTTCTTCCTCGCAGGCATAAGCATAAATACCCTCACATTGACAGGAATCGCATTAGCCGTAGGTATGCTGTTGGACAATTCCGTAGTCGTCATGGAAAACATATTCCGGCTGAGAAGCCGGGGTGCGGACAGGGAAACGGCTGCCGCAGAAGGAGTCAAAGAGGTGTACAGATCCGTATTCACGGGTACCCTGACCACCGTAACCGTATTCGTCCCCTTCCTGTTCACCGACAATTTCATCGTCAGAATTATCGGGAAAAACGTAGGCGTATCCGTGATATCCACCCTTGCCCTATCCCTTGCGGTAGCTCTTATGCTCATCCCTATGGCAATATACCAACTCATGCCGGAAAAGGTCGAATTCCGAAAATCGAATTCCGAAAATACGTATTTCAAACGATATATATGCATACTGAAAGCTTTTATGAGACGTCCGGCAACAGTAGTCGCGGCCTCCGTCCTGATTTTCATTCTCAGCTTCTTTATGTGTTTCTCCCTGAACAGAGACAGGATGAAACAAGCCGAAACGGAGGAATTCTCTCTTTACATCACCTTTGCCAAAGGAAACGTATTGAAAAAAAGCGATGAAACCGTCAGAAAATACGAAAATCTTCTGAAAGAGATTCCGGAAATAGAATCGATAAATGCCACGATATATGCCGAAGATGCGATCATAAACGTAAAACTCAAAAAAGAATTCGAAAAAATCGGTCGCCGGGATATAAATGCCGTAAAAGCGACGGCCCTCGAAAAGTCCAGAGGACTCCATATCGCCGACATAGGTACGGACCCCTTATCCACATCCGTAAATTTCCGGGGAGGAAGCGGAAGCGGAAGTTCGAACGAAGGGAACTCCGCCCTTGCAAGAAGTATGGGTATGGGGAATATGAAAGAAGAAATCGTTATCAAAGGTCAGAATTTCGAAAAAATGCGGAATCTCGCCGAAAAATTCAAGATACAGCTCGAGGATATGGATAACATATCCTCGGCCAATATAAGCGTTTCGGGCGGAGAACCCGAGCTCAGATTATTTCCGGATGCTTATATGATGGGGATGAACGATATCCGGTCTACCCATATCGTATCCGCCCTAAGGGATTTGAATGCGGAAAACCGGATAGCCGTAAAATACAGGAAAGGAAACGAAGATTACGATATCGAAATCAAAACGGACGAATATACAGTTCCCGGAGAAGAAAAAAGTACGGAAGAAAGGAATCTGAACGACCTCAAAAATCTAAAGGTGAAAAATGCCTCCCAAGCCCTTATTCCCCTTACGGACATCTCCAAATTCAACCTCACATACGGGAAAGGAGAAATCAACCGGATGAACCGGAACGAAGAAATCAAAATAACCTATTCCTTCATTCCCGATATTGCCGAATCCCAATCCCTTTTGGACGCTGCCCGGGAGGATGTGGAGGATATGATCGCCCAATCCGGAAGCAGTCCGGACATAGGCGTAAGCATCGTACACGATTCCGAGGAAAGCCGGAATTTCAACTTCCTCATTCTTTTATCCGCCCTTATCATATATATGATATTGGCATCGGTATTCGAATCTTTTACCGCTCCCATAGTGTTGATGTTCTCCATTCCACTTGCAGGTATCGGTTCTTTCATCGCTCTCCTCCTCACCGGAAATACGCTTACAAATTCCAACGTATTGGTGGGTTTTGTCATACTGATCGGAATCGTAGTAAACAACAGCATTATTCTTCTGGATTATACTTCCGTATTGAGGAAAAGAGGATACGGAAGAAACCGGGCCCTGCTTACGGCCGGATCCGTTCGCGTCCGTCCCATCCTTATTACGGCGACAACTACCGTAGTCGGCATGCTTCCCCTGGCAATGGGAAAGGGGAATTTCATCTCCGCCCTCGGCTCTCCCTTCGCCATAACCGTAATCGGAGGACTGGCATCCAGCACGATGCTTACCCTCATCGTAATTCCCACATTATACTCCGGTTTTGAAAACAGTTTGAAACGTATAAAAGCCCAAAATACAAAAACGAAAATCCTGCAGTTCTTCCTCTGTTGCTGCATCATCGTCCCCTCGTGGATATTCATCCATTCCTCCCTATGGGCCGCCCTCCTCAGTCTGATAGCCGTAATATTCGTTCCTGCCGCCTGTTTAGCGGTCGAAAGAAGCCTTCGACATAGTCGAGCCGACATTATTCCCGCCGACAAAGAGATACGCATAGAAATCCGGAATCTGGTAAAAATATACGGCAATCCCTCGAAATTCGTTCGGGAATGGAAGGCCGCCAACAAAAAGACTTATGCAGGAGACTCCATTTTACAACCGCTCTTGCGAATGATACCCATAAACGTTTTCCTGATTTATTTCTCCTACTTCTATCAGACCTCGGCATTCTGGGCTACAACGACAGCCGCCGTTTCTTACGTATTCACACGGAAAATTCTGGAACTGACGGTAAAAAAAGCCGAATCCCGAAAATGTATGCATTCGACGAAAATTCTTAAAATCTTATACGATACGGTTGTCTATACGCTCCCTTTATTTACCGTATTGTGGGCGGCAAAAAAATTCGATACTCCCGGACTATCCGTATTTTTAGGAGCCATATGGTATTCCCTCGTATTAACGGATTCCATTTCCCGCAAAATCGAAAAGGAAGGAGATGCCGAACTCAAAGGTGTCCGGAAACATCTCTACGCCTTAGCCCGAAAAATACCCTTTATCGCCGGTTCTCCCCGGCCTTTCAAAGCCTTGCGTTCGGTTTCCCTCGATATGGAGACGGGGATGTTCGGGCTTTTGGGACCGAACGGTGCCGGGAAAACCACGCTCATGCGCATTATATGCGGAATTCTCGAACAAAGCTACGGCAGCATCTTCATCAACGGTATAGACACCCGGAAGAAACGGGAAGAACTCCAGGGGCTTATCGGATATCTCCCTCAAGAGTTCGGCATGTACGAAATGCTCAAAGTCGAAGATTTTTTAGATTATCAAGCCATCGTCAAAGGGATAAAAGACCCGGATACCCGGAAAAAACGTATCGAGTACGTCCTGAAAGCCGTACATATGCATGAAAGACGAAAGGATAGAATCGCCGGCCTGTCGGGAGGAATGAAACAAAGAATAGGCATAGCTCTCACCCTTCTCCATCTTCCCCGCATATTGGTGGTGGACGAACCTACGGCAGGACTCGATCCCCGGGAACGCATACGATTCCGCAACCTTTTAGTGGAACTTTCAAAAAACCGCATCGTCATTTTCTCCACCCATATCATAGAGGACATCGCAAGCTCCTGTAACAAGGTAGCGGTAATCGACAAAGGCCGGGTGAAATATAACGGAACTCCTTCGGATATGGTTAAAATCGCCGAAGGCGTAAGTTGGGTGTTCGATATTCCTGCCGGAGAATTCGATAAACTCTCCAAAGAGCTTTTAATCGTACACCACATCAGAGACGGAGAAAACGTACGGGTAAGATGCCTTTCGGAAACCCCTCCCGTCCCCTATGCCCGGAAGGCGACTCCATTGTTGGAAGACGCCTATTTATGGCTGATCCGAAACATCAAACTCTCGAATAAGGAAGAACTCATCACCGCCTAAACCCGTTTTCCCATGAAGACTTCATTATATAATATCTATCGCTCGGCATGCTATAATACGAAAATCGTATTCGCAAACAAATTCGTATATTTCCTCATCAGTGCCTTGGGAAGTTTTATCGCATCCGTTTTAATCGTAATTTTTTCGGATTTCGAGATAACCGAAGCCACTGCCTACAACCTCCTCCTGTTGCCTTCCGTTCTCATGGCTTTTTATCCGTCCTGTTTCGGGATACAAAACGACAGCGAGGCCAAAATTCTCGAACTCATATTCGGACTTCCCGACTATCGCTATAAAATATGGCTCAGTCGAATTATCATGAATTTGGCCATTTGCTTCGGATTCGTTGTCATCCTCGCCGGAATTACCGCCCTTCTGCTCGTAGACTTTTCCGTAATGACGATGACATTCCACGTAACGGTCGTCTGTTTATTTACATCCTCCCTTTGTTTTATGCTGTCGACATATGTCAAAAACGGAAACGGAGCCGCCGTAATTTTTATTGCCGTCGGACTCCTCGTTTTTATTCTCAATCCGTCTCTCGAAGCAAGCAAATGGAATATACTTTTCAATCCTTACGACATACCCATGAACAAACGCCCGGATATTTTCGAAAAAATCATGATTCAAAACCGCCTTATCCTGATAGCGGCATCCCTCGTTATGCTCGTAACCGGTATAAACTCTGCACGAAACCGCGAAAAATTCCTCCGCTGACCCGTCTCTAACCGATTCCGTTATACCCTATGCTTTCGTTTATAGCCCGTCGCATCCGCGAAAGCAGGGTTTTACGCCTCACCCTATCCATAAGAACCTCTTCGTTCCCTTCATTTTGAGCCTTGAGAATATCCCTATCGGTTTCCTTGATCATAAGCTCCAATCTTCTCAGTTTGTACAGGTTGATAACCTTGGGCAAAAACTCGCCTATTCCGGTTTCCCCTCTTTCGGACTCTTCCCCGCCGGAAGTCTTCCATATGGCACTGAGTTCGTAAGGCTCGGAAAGAATATCGGCTACGATCCGGCTTATAGCATTGTCTTCGCTCTTTATAAAATAAGCGGAAGGAGAGAAATCCGCCTCTCCCGCATGAGCCCGGTATTCGTCGACGATTTTCCTAAGGGGAGGAGAAAAAAGTTCGAGTTCGTCGGCATCCAATTCCCGGATAATATAATTCCCGACATTCTCCTCTTCGTCCGGATGCGTACACTTATCCCCGTACAGCAAAAGAAATCTTATAAGCATGCGTTCTTCCGTCTCGCAATAAGAGGCAGAATTCGAACTCCCGGACGTATCCTGTATTCCGGACAGGTTCGGTCCCGGCTGAACGGCAGCCGTCGAATCGAAATAACCGCCTTTATCCGCAGAATAGGACTCCTTCCGGAAATTCTGCCCGGAACGTTTATCCCCGAGCCTTTGCCGGATATTGCGGTTTACCTCGGAAAACAATATCTTCTCCCCCATATTCAAAACGGTTGCAGCCTCTCGAATATAAACCGTACGGACGATTCCGTCCGGAATACGGGAAATGGAATCCACAATCTCCTTTATCGCACCCGCCCGTTTTACCGGATCGTCTCCGGCCGTCTCGACGAGAAAACGTGCCATAAATACGATAAAATCCGCCTCGTTTTCCGAAATATAGGCCTCCACCTCTCCGATATCGCGGGCCCGTGCAAACGAATCCGGATCTTCCCCTTCCGGAAGAGCCAATACCCGGACGTTCATTCCTTCGGACAACAACATGTCGATTCCCCGCAAGGAAGCCCGTATCCCGGCCTTATCTCCGTCGTAAATAATGGTTATATTCGGAGTCAATCTCCGCACCGTCCGTATCTGTTCCACCGTAAGAGAGGTTCCCGAAGAAGCCACCGTATTGGAGATTCCCAATTGATGAAAGGAGATGACATCGAGATAACCTTCCACCAAATAACATCTGTCGGCACGCATTATCTGCTGTCTTGCAAAATATATCCCGTATAAGGTATTGCTTTTATGGTAAATTTCCGATTCGGGAGAATTCAAATATTTTGCGGTTTTTTCGGAAGTCATTATCCGACCGCCGAAAGCGATTACCTTTCCTCCCATATCCCGAATCGGGAAAATGACCCTTTCGTGAAACCTGTCGAAATCCCCCCGCTCCGAGGCAATGACAAGCCCCGTCTTAATAAGGAAATCCCTTTTATAACCGTCGGCCGTTGCATCGACCGCAAGCGCATTCCGCTTCCGGGGAGAATAGCCGAGTTCGAACCGCTTTATCATTTCATCGCTCAATCCGCGACTGCGGAAATAACCGAGCCCGACGGAACGTCCTTCATCGGTATCCCATAAATTCCGGACAAAATAATCCCGGGCATAAGAGGTTACTATCAACATACTCTCCCGCTCGCTCTTCTCCCTGCGCTCTTCCTCGGACAACTCCTTCTCTTCTATGGGTATATGGTATTTCGCCCCGAGATATTTCAAAGCTTCCACATAGGTAAACTGCTCGTGCTCCATCACGAAGTTCACCACATTGCCGCCCTTGCCGCAACCGAAACATTTATAAATACCCTTGGATGGAGAAACCGTGAAGGAAGCCGTTTTTTCATCGTGAAAAGGACAACATCCCACATAATTCACCCCACGTTTCTTCAAACGTACAAAATCGGAAACGACTTCGTAAATATCCGCCGTATCGAAAATCCGCCGTATCGTATTGGGATCTATCATAAAAACAAAATTAATAAAACTTGAAGAATATCGTATGAATTGCCGTATTAATTCTCCATTTACAGAAACAAAAAGTTTAACAGAATATTAACTCATCCCGGTATATGAATCCCGGAGAATTTGGTTACATTTGACCTCGGAAACGTTTTGATATTAGAAAGTTTCTGCGTTTATATGTTTACAAACTCCACACGACCATGCAGGAAGAATATTTGGAAAAGATATCGGAATTATTCCTAACCTACGGTTTGCGAAGCAGTTCCATGGATGAAATCGCGACTCATCTGAAAATTTCGAAAAAGACCTTGTACGAAATCTTCGAGAACAAAGACGACTTGGTAAATCAAGTCATGCTTTACCGGCAAAATAAGGAAGAAAAGGAATTTTACGCTCGAATCAGCGGTAAGGATCCGATAAAAATCATCATGATCATCCAGTCTCTCGTTTTGGATTCCATAAACAGCAGTGCCACTTTCAACATATACGATTTGAAAAAATATCATCCCAATGTATATGAGATTCTCATTCGGCACCATACGGAAAAATGGCAGGATTTCATCACCGAAATTCTCTCCGAAGGAATAAAATCCGGACTATTCCGTAAGGATATAGATCTGGATTTGGAAACCTACCTTTTCGGCTATCTGATGATGCATCTCAAACAGCCGGAAATTGCAAAAAACCTCGGTTTCCCTTTAAAAACCATCATTCATTCCCTCTGCAACAACTTTATCCGGGCTATGGCAACGCCCAAAGGTATAGAAATTTTCGAGAGTTATAATAAAACCCCAGAGTCAAACATTTAAATCATCCTCTTATGAAGATAAAAGAAAACATTCTCCTCCTGATTTTTCTCTTTCTATGTGCGAAATCCGGATTTGCATTTTCCGGAGGGGACACCCTCGCTCTATCGCTCAAAGAAGCCGTATACATGGGGTTAGAGTATAACAAACAATTACGTTCCTCTGAGAAAAACATCGAAATTTACAAGGTTCGAATCAAGGAATCCGTATCCACGGGACTTCCGCAAATAAATGTAAAAGGGAATTACTCCACCAATTTCGGCCATAAGATAAAATTCGGAGAAGGTGCCAGTTTCAAATTGGAAGATCAGTACAATATCACCGGGACCATACAACAGCTGCTTTTCAGCGGGGAATGGATAGTAGGGGTTCAAACCTCCAAACTTGCAAAAAAAATGGCGGAGGAGGAATTTCTTATAAACGAAGCCGAATTGAAAAACAACATATTCAACGCCTACTATCTGATTCTGACAAACGAAAACTTTATAAAAATCATGCATGAGAATATCCGAAATATGGAGGATATCCTCGAGCAAAACGAGAATATGTACCGTGCCGGTGCCATCGAATCCACGGATGTCGATCAAATGAGAATCAATTTGGGACAGATTCGAAACAGTTTGTCTTCCATGGAAAGAACGGTAACGGTAAACTACAACCTGCTGAAATTGCTGCTCGGTATGGATAGCGGCAAAAACATAAAATTAAAGAACTCCCTTAAGGAGATATTGGATGCGGAAACCTACCGGACGATTCTCATGCAGAAATTCGATATAGAGGAGAATCTGAAATTCAAATTGATGCAAACGAATAACGATATTCAGAAAAAAATGGTGGAGTTGAAGAAATGGGGATATGCCCCCACCGTTTCGGGTTCTTATAACTATACGCACAAACTGCGTACGGCAGGATTCGATATGAGTCCGAAAAGCATGGCTTCCATAAACATAAACATTCCTCTATTCAACGGTTTGAAAAAGCGGGCCGAAGTCGATAAGGAAAAAATTTCCTTGGAACAATCGGTTCTGAACAAAGAATTTTTGAAAGACCAGCTATTCACGGAAGAGCAACAACTCTTATTCAGCCTGAAAAACGCCACGGAAAACTATAATCTCCAAAAAGAAAACAAAGAAGTGGCCTCGAGAATACTGACCAAAATGACACAAAAATATCGATTGGGAAGTATCTCCAGTTTGGAACTTACGCAAGCCAACAACAACTATCTTCAAGCCGAAACGAATTACGCTTCGGCCGTACTTTCCCTTTTACAGGCGGAACTCCAATTACGCAAACTATACAATCGTTTTATTTACTAAGTCAATCCGTATATTATGAATATCAAACAAATCATCACGGCAATATTTATCATTTCCGCAAGTTTTTCTTGCTCCAATGCCAAAAAAGAACGAAAAGCCGGAACCGAAGAAAATAAAATCCCGGTAAGAGTAATGACAGTCAAAAAAGAAATCATACCCCGTTCGGTAGAATATCCCGTAGAACTTATCGCCGACAAAGAGGTCTACTATGCTCCCGCATCTCCGGGAAGAATCCATTACATATACGTAAATGTAGGAGATCGTATCCGCAAAGGACAACTCCTTGTGGAAATGGATAATACTTCCCTCATTCAAGCAAAGACTCAACTGAAAAAAGCCGAAAACGACTATATCCGCGCCAAGGAACTCCGGAAGACGGAAAGCATTTCCCGCCAGGCTTTCGAAGCAGCCGAAACGGCACATGACATCGCCGCCGCAAACTTCGATTTCCTTAAAGAAAATACGAAGATGTCGGCTCCTTTCGACGGTATAGTAACCGGAAAATTCTACGAAAACGGAGAAATGTTTTCATCCGCTCCCAATACCAAAGCCGGCAAAGCCGCTATCATATCCATCGAAAAAATCGATCCCATAAAAGCTCACGTATATATAACCGAACAATTCTTCCCGAATATAAAGAAAGATATCGGCGTCGAATTGACCACCTCTCTCTATCCCGGCAAAAAATTCAACGGAAAGGTTAAAATCGTTTATCCGACCATAGACCCGCAATCCAGAACATTCGCTTTGGAATTGGTAATTCCCAATAAAGAAGAGAAATTGCGGCCGGGGATGACGGGAAGCATCAAACTCAATCTAAGCGAAAGCGAAGCCATGATCGTACCCTCCCTTTCCGTCCTCAAACTTCAAGGCTCGAACGTACGCTATGTCTTTGTCGTAAGAGAGGGGAAAGCCAAACTCGTAAACGTAAAAATAGGGAGGAGATTCGAAGACGACGTGGAAATCATATCCGATGAAATAAAAGAAGGAGACCGCTTAGTTATTTACGGACAGGCCCGACTCAAAGAAGGAAGCCCTGTCTATATAGCGCAATAAAGACGGAATTTAAAAATAAGAATATGAGCATATACAGCAATTCGGTGAAAAAACCCATCACGACTCTTATGATATTTATCGGTATCATCGTTTTGGGAATATTCTCTTTGGTTCAATTACCCATAGACCTCTATCCGAAAATGGATCCTCCTTTTCTCTCCGTGATGACTTCCTATCCGGGAGCCAATGCCGAAGATATAGAGGAAAATGTGACGAAAATTTTAGAAGACAGATTGAATTCCATAGAAAATCTCAAAAAGATGAGTTCCAAATCCCAGGACAATCTTTCGGTAGTAACTTTGGAATTCGAATGGGGTACGAATTTGGACGAGGCTTCGAATCAGGTGAGGGATGCCATAGATAAAAGTATGAGATTCCTCCCTAACAATCTCGAACGTCCCACCTTATTGAAATTCAATACGTCCATGATTCCCATCGTAATGTACGGGATCACGGCCGACGTTTCTTATCCGGGCATCGACCGGATTATCGAAGACAAGGTCATCAACCGCCTGAACAGGATAGAAGGAGTCGCCTCGGCCACCATCGCCGGGACTCCTCAGAGGACTATCTATATCGACCTCAATCCTCATCTTATGGATGCTTACAATATCAGCATCGAAGAAATAAGCGCCGTCGTCAGCAGGGAAAACATGAATCTCCCATCGGGAAATATCAAAGTGGGAGCCAGCAATTATCAACTGCGGGTGGAAGGAGAATTCGACGATAGCCGGCAATTCGGAGAAATCATACTGACCTCCCCTAACGGACGACAAATCAAATTGAACGAAATTTCCGTCATAAAAGATACCATAAAGGACATTTCCTTAGAACAACTCATCGACAAACAACAGGGCGCCGTATTGTTTATCTCCAAACAATCGGGAGCAAATTCGGTAGCCATTGCAAAAAACGTAAAAGCGGAAGTGGAGAAGATATTGCCCGACCTCCCCGAAGACGTTCATATGGATATTTTGATGGACACCTCGGATTTTATCGTAAAATCCATAAGGAATCTATCCGAAACCCTCATCTACGCTCTTATCTTCGTCGTATTCGTGGTACTTTTCTTTCTCGGAAGATGGAGGGCCACCTTTATCATCGCCCTCACCATACCCGTATCCCTCATAGCCGCTTTTATCTATCTCTACGTTACGGGGTCTTCGCTCAATATCATATCGCTCACCTCCCTCTCCATCGCCATAGGTATGGTGGTGGACGACGCCATCGTCGTTCTCGAAAACATATCCAAGCATACGGAAAGGGGAACCTCCGCCCGGGACGCTTCCATATACGGGACGAATGAAGTATGGCTTTCGGTAATTGCTACGACCCTCGTAGTCATCGCCGTATTCTTCCCCCTTACGCTTATGTCGGGGATGACGGGAATCCTGTTCAAACAATTGGGGTGGATTGTCTGCATCACCGTATCGGTTTCCACCCTTACGGCCATAAGTCTCACTCCCATGCTCTCGTCCCAACTGCTCAAAAGCAAAATTATCGAAAGCGACAGACCTTCCTTCCATAAAAAACACGTATTACCCATTCTCGACCGTATGGACTCGGCATACGGGAAATTCATCCGTTGGGCTCTATACCACAAAACCTTAGTCATAATGGCGAGTATTTGCATATTCGTGATTTCACTTATGATGAGCAAATTGATATCCACCGATTTTATGCCGCAAAACGACGAGGGAAATATGAGTATATATGTGAAAACTCAAACCGGACAGCGGGTGGAGGAAACCAAAAAAGTGGCTTTACGCATAGATTCCATCATACGCATAAATTACCCGGAAGCGAAAATCATCAATTTGGCCTACGGAAGCGAGGATGAAAATGCAAGAACGGGCGGTCTTTTCAACAAATCGGGAAGCAATATCATCAATATAAGAGTGAAACTCCGAGATATAAAAGAACGCAGTCGCTCGGTATTCGAGATATCGGAAGACCTGCGCCCCCGGATAGACTCCATCCCGGACGTAGTGAACTTTACGATTTCCACAAGTTCCGGAGGAGGAGGAAGCATGGGAGGAGGGAATAGCTTGGACATCGAAATATTCGGACATAGTTTCGAAGAAACCAACCGTATAGCCATGGAAATTGCTTCTTCCATGAGAAACCGAAAAGGAGTACGGGATGTAAACATCAGCCGGGACGACGACAAACCGGAACTTCAATTCATCCCCAATCAGGAGGAACTCTCAAAACACGGACTTTCCACAATGGAGGTCGCCAATGCCGTAAGAAATTACATATACGGCGCCCGCCCCGGCAAATATAAGGAAAACGGACAGGAATACAGCATCGTCATCCGTATAGACGAAGAATATCGAAACTCGTTTTCGGAAATATTGAATCTCGCTATTTTTAAAAAAGACGGAAAAAAAATAAAACTCCGGGAACTCGGAGAGATTCGGGAATTATGGACACCTCCCAATATCGACAGGGAAAATAAACAAAGAGTCGTAAAAGTCAATATAAAACCGGCACCCGGAACTTCCCTCGGAGACCTTGCTCATATATCCCAAGAGGTTATCGACAAAATGAAAGATATCCCGCAAGAAGTTTCGGTATATGTAGGAGGAGATTATACGGAACAGCAAAAATCCTTCGGCTCCATCATTTCGCTTATGCTATTATCCCTTTTATTGGTGTATATCGTAATGGCATCCCAATTCGAATCTTTCAAAATGCCGTTGATTATCATGGCATCCATACCTTTCGCATTCTCGGGCGTAGTATTGGCATTACTGATAACCCGCACTACATTGAGCATCGTAGCAGCTTTGGGAGCCGTCATGCTCATAGGCATAGTGACCAAAAACGCCATCGTCCTCATCGACTTCATCAACCTGCTTCGGGAAAGGGGAATGCGTCTTTACGACGCCATTGCGGAAGCCGGGAGGTCCAGAATACGTCCCGTTATGATGACGGCAGCCACCACAATTCTGGGAATGCTCCCCATGGCATTGAGTTTAGGAGAAGGTGCCGAAACATGGAGACCCATGGGCGTATCCATTATCGGAGGACTCGTATTCTCGACCGTAATCACCATGCTTATCGTACCGGTATTATATGCCGCCATGGATAAAAGCGGAAGCCGGGACAAAAAGAAAAAAATACATGCGGCCTTCAGGTTTATGAAAGATTTCGATGCGAAAAAAGAACTTCCGGTAAAAACCGATGATCTCGGACTTTAAAACAAACGGGGGCGTCTCCCGGATACCCTGAATTTTAACCTTATGATTTATAACTTATGAAAGCTGTTTTTATATCTTACAACCAAACCCTGACCGAAAGAGTGCTCTATATGTTGGAGAAATTGGAAATTCGCGGTTATACGAGATGGAAGGATGTGAGCGGAAAAGGGAGCATAGACGGAGAACCTCGGGAAGGAACCCATACATGGCCGGAAAAAAACGGAGCCATATTATCCGTAATCGAAGATGAAAAAGTTCCCCTTGTACTCAAATACGTGGAGAAAATGGACGATATCAACCGGGAAAACGGCATCAGAGCCTTCGTCTGGGATATTACCGATAAATATTAGTCTTGGGGAGAACGATATTCCGGCCGGTGGCGGGATTTAAAACGGAAAGGATTTCCGTTTCGTAAACTTCTTCGATATTTTTCTCCGTAATGACTTCTTCGGGAGTTCCTTCCGAATAAAGAAGTCCTTTTTTCAAGAGCAACACCCTGTCGCTATAATCGGCTGCAAGATTGAGATCGTGGATAACGAGGACCACCGTTATCCCTTTCTCTTCGTTCATTTTCCTGATAAGGTCCAATATTTTCACCTTATGACCTATATCCAAATGGGCGGTAGGTTCGTCCAGGATAACGATATCCGTTTGCTGGGCGAAAGCTCTCGCCAAAGCCGCCAACTGCCGCTCTCCTCCGCTGAGATTATTCATATAACGCATCCTTTTGGAGAAGATACCGCAAATTTTCAAAGCTTCTTCGGCTATCTTAAAATCCCGGGAAGAATCGAAAAAAGAAAACGGAGAGCGATAAGGATAACGCCCCATCAGCACATAATCTTCCACCGTCATGGAGTCCGCCCTCTCAAACTGGCTTACGACCGCCATGAGCTTCGCTCTCGTCCTGCCATCCATCCTGCATATATCCGCTCCCCGCACGAATATATGCCCACCGGAAACCGGCAAAAGCCCGGTAACGGCTCTCAACAACGTAGTTTTTCCCGCTCCGTTGGGGCCCACAAGGGATAAGAATTCTCCGGGATATACGGAAAAACTCACATTTTTCAGAATAATCTCGGAACCGTAACCGCAACAAAGGTTTTCCAATCTTATATCTTCCATACTATTCGCTGTTTTCCCGTTTCGACAAATGCGATCTTGCCATAACAAACATAAAGACCGAACCTCCGATAATTCCCGTAACCACCCCTATGGGAAGTTCGTTGGGACAAATAAGGATACGGGCGAGAATATCCGAAAGCAATAGAAATATACCTCCTCCGAGAAAAGAAGAGAAAATCAGTATTCTGTAATCCGACCCCACGAAATAACGCATCAGCCGGGGAATAATCAAACCTACGAAACCTATGACTCCCGCTACCGAAACGCAGATTCCGGCAAGCAGAGAGGTCAACACGAACAAATACCGTATCGTCCTGTCCGTATCTACGCCCAATTCTTTAGCCCTGTCGATACCCAAACGCATCACATTCAAGCGTCCCGCTTGGAATAAGGAAAACAAAAGCCCTGCAAGGGATAAAACGGCTATACATCCTATCAATCGGGAATCCGTTTCGGTCAAACTTCCCATAACCCAAAACATGATGTTGTGCATATGTTCCCTGCCCGACAGGGCAAGCAACAACATGGTAAGGGAGGAAGCGATAAAACTCACCATCACTCCGGAAAGAAGCAAAACGGAAATACGCACGCCACCCCGTCTTATCGAAAACACATACACGAGAAAAACGGTGGCCAAGGCTCCCGAGAATCCCGCCACCGGCAATAAAAAACCTCCGAGAGAAGCGCCCAAAGAAAAGACAAGGGCAAGGGAAACCCCTACCGACGCCCCTCCGGATATACCCAAGGTATAAGGCTCCACCAAAGGATTGCGGAATATCCCTTGAAGAATAACTCCCGAAAGACTTAAAGAGGCGCCTACAAAAAATCCCATAAACATACGGGGCATACGCAATCTCTTTAAAATCAACACATCCATTTCATCCCCTCCGGAAAATATCAATTCGAGAATGCGTCCCGGAGTGTAAAATACTTCCCCTACGGAAAGCGAAAGAAATACGGATACGGCAAGCAATATCAAAAGAATGCCCGTAAAAAATATCCATATCCCGTATTGCTTCCTCATTCCATAATTTTAAGTATCTCTTCTACTACATCCACGAATACGTCGGGCGTAGGCGCACAAAGGCGATCCGCATCGACTTCCAATATCTTGCCGGATTTTACGGCGGGAATAATATCGTATTTCATCCACTCTTTTTTTTCGTTAGCGCTTATTATCCCCATGGAAGATATGACTATTACATCCGGCTTGCGGATAATTACATATTCCCGAGAGGTCATTCCGGTTTTCAAATCTCCGGCTATATTCCGGCAGCCGGATTTTACAATATAATCCCCGCTAAAAGTTCCGGGCAAAGCGAGAAATATCGGATCCGCCCCTAATTGAATACATAATTTCCTGTCCTTATTTCCGGCAATTCCCGATCGGAGGATCTCCAGCCTTTTCTTTTGACATGCAATTATGGAATCCGCCCGGGCGGAACACCCGATATGCCGGGCTAAATCCGCAAACTGAAGGCATAACTCCTCGAAATCGGCCGCTTCCTTCCAACGCAGGGTCTTTATGCCGAATTTTTCAATAGCTTTGAGTGCATGGGAAGGAGTCAATCCGGCCGCTACGACGATATCCGGCCGGAGAGAAAGGATTTTCTCCACATTCACATTAATGGCATTGCCCACAATTTCCACCCCGGCTGCCACTCCCTTCGTACAATAATCCGTACATCCCACCAGCCGGTCTCCCGCATTCAGCAGATAAATGGAATTGGTAAGGGAATTGGCAAGGGATACGATGCGCTCCTGAGCGAAAAGGCCACTTCCTCCAAAAAACAATAATATCAGTAGAAACTTTCTCATATCGAATCTTTCTCGTAAAACCGCATCTCCCGGGTTGCTCGAATCAAGGGTTTAAATAATCCGCCCCCGTTTTTCTCCCTTCAATCAAGTTTCTTGAGTAAGGGATTTAAAACCTTTTCCAAGTATCTCATTAGAATCCAACACATTGATAAATGCTTCCGGATCGATTGCCGCAATTTTATGCCGCAGGATAAGCATTTCCCTCCGGGTGACTACGGTATAGATAATTTCCCGGGATTCGTCCATATAAAGCCCTTTCCCGCTAAGGGAGGTGGCTCCCCGCTTTATATCGTACAGGATAATCTGCTTCACTTCCTCTATCCTGGAGGTTACGATCATCATCGTCTTATGTACGGAAGCTCCGTCGACAATAAGGTCGATAACCTTGCCTTCGATGAATACGATAATCCACGAATACATGGGCAAACGCCAGTCGTTAAAGGCCACTACCGTCGTCAGGGTTATGGTACAATCCACGATAATCACCAATTGTCCCAGCGAAATATGGGTATATTTATTCAATATCATGGCGATGATATCGGAGCCTCCGGAAGTAGCCCTGGATTTGAAAATCATACCTATACCTATACCGTATACGATACCGCCGAAAATGGAAGAAAGCAATTGCTCCTGCAAAAGAGGACGCATGGCTGCCGTAAACTGTTCCATACCCTGCGTCTCGTTCAAATCGAAACCGGACATGAGCGCCTTGAGCTGGTCGAGCACCTCCGCCGATTCGAGAAGGGGAAGATATCCGTAAAAACGGTGAAGTACCCACATGGAAGCCGGAATGGCAAAAGTACATACGATAGTCTTCACCCCGAATTGCGCCCCGAGAAAATAAATGCCCAAAAGCAAAAGAGGTATGTCCATGCACAATGCGGCAAGCTCCGTTCTCCAACCCCAGAGGTTATGAAAAACCATGGAAAGTCCGTAAGTTCCTCCCGGGGCGAATCCGTAAGGCTCGGCAAATAAAACCGCACCTACGGCAAAGACGAAACATCCCCCCAATAACCAGGCATAGGTTATAAAAAAATCCTTGGAAAATAATTTTTCCTTTGTAACAAATCCCATAACATTATCCGTTTAATTAATATTTCCGTTTACGACCGCAAACTTACGAATTATAATCCGGATTAAAGAATTTTTAAGCACAAAGCTTTTATTTGTAAAGCCGTAAACATCAGCGATTTATATGCAAATTCACTCTGCATAAATATGCATAATGCCGATAATTATACAAAATCTCCGGGGGAGTAATATTTTAAAATCAATTCTTTGGAAGCTTCGGGTACAAAAGGGGTTATATCCTCTCCGGCGGACAACATTCTGCGGATATCGGTAGAGGAAATGTCGGTTTCCGCCGCTTTTACGATTTTTATATTATCCCTCCGCTCGATATTTCTGCAATCGTGTCCCGGACGAGGATATACGAATATTTCGAATTCGGACAACACGAAATCCTTATCTTTCCATTTCTCTATATTTTCCAGATTGTCCGCTCCCATGACGATAGCGAAATCCCTATAAGGATACGAGCGTTTCAATCGTCTTAAAGTATCGGCCGTATAAGACGGGCGGGGCATGGAAAATTCCATATCGCAAACCCGCATCCGGGGTTCTCCGGCCACCGCCGCCTTTACGATTTCAAGGCGTTCGTATTCATCGGTCAGTAGGGTATCGGCTTTAAAGGGATTACAGGGACTCACCACAAACCATACTTCCCGGCAAAGACCGGAATCCCTGAGATAACGGGCTACGGCGAAATGTCCGTTGTGAATAGGGTTGAAAGAGCCGAAAAACAATCCGGTTTTCATATGGAATCCGAGAGCATTCATTTCAATCGGCGCATAAAAAGTTCCGGACGAGATTTTCCGCATCCTCGCAAGCCTTTTCCAAACGGTCGTTGACGATCACCGCATCGTATTCGGAAGCAAAACCCATTTCGTACCGGGCCTTTGCAAGCCGGGCATCCATTTGTTCCGGAGTTTCCGTCCCCCTCGTCTCCAACCTTTCCTTCAATACATCTACGGAAGGAGCCTGAATGAATACGGCCAAAGCGGCGGAACCGAAATATTTCTTTATATTGAGCCCCCCTACCACATCCACATCGAATACCACCGTATGTCCGCTTTTCCATATACGTTCCAATTCCGACTTAAGGGTCCCGTAAAATCTCCCGGGATATACTTCTTCCCACTCCAAAAAATCCCCCTTCTTTATCCCGGCACGAAATTCGTCCGTCCCGAGAAAATAATACTCCCTCCCGTCCGTTTCCTTCCCTCTCGGTTCCCGATTCGTAGCCGATATCGAAAACTCCAGACCGAGGTCTCGTTTTAAAAGATGATTGATAATCGTAGTTTTACCCGAACCGCTCGGAGCCGAAAATATAATCGCTTTTCTTATCCCGTCTTTTATTTTCGTCATAATATATTCAATATCTGTTCTTTGATTTTCTCCAACTCGTCTTTCATCATAACGACCGACCGCTGCATTTCCCCATCGTTGGCTTTGGAACCTATGGTATTGATTTCCCTGCCGATTTCCTGGGCGATAAAACCGAGTTTCCTCCCGGCGGCATCCTCTTCTTCGGCCGTTTTCAGGAAATAGGTGCAATGATTTTTCAACCGCACCCTTTCTTCCGTGATATCGAACTTCTCGATATAGTAGATCAACTCTTGCTCCAATCTGTTCTCATCCACAGGGAGACTTTCCCTCCATTCCCCCAGTCTTTCCTCGAGCCGGGCACGCACTCTCTCCACCCGACCGCCTTCGTAAGCCGAAAGCCCGGATTCGTACTCTAATATCAGGGCGATCCTTTTCTTCATATCTTCCGTAAGAGCAAGTCCCTCCTGCGCTCTGAAAGCTTTTACTTCCTCCATCGTCGACAGAATTCCGGATTTCAAAACCTCCCACAAAGAAGCCTCTACGGTTTCATGATTCACATACGTCACATCCGGACACCTCATGGAGATAGCCAATATATCCGTAGCAATCTTCCCCGTATCCGCCGGACATCCCATTTCCCGGGCGATATCCGCCAACTGTCTGCAATAATCGGAAACGACTTCCCTGTTTATCGAAGAGGCCTCTTTCCCGTTTCCGTTATCGAAATATATATTCACATCCACCTTCCCCCGTTCCAACCCGATTTTTATCATATTCCTTATATCCATCTCCTTTTCCCGAAATGCCTGAGGCAGCTTTACACCGAGATCCAATTGTTTGGAATTGAGGCACTTTATTTCTATAACGATTTTTTTCTCCCCGTCGGAAACGACGGATTTCCCGAATCCGGTCATCGAATACAACATAAACTGCGTTTTTATGATTAGCTTTCCGCAAAGATAGATTTTATTCGTCTAAGTTCAATATAACCCCGAAGCTTTTATCCCTGTCAATAAACATTATTCGCAATATCGAGCTACGAAAAATTTATGGAGTTCTCCCCCGTTTTTCCCACGATTTCTCGATATAAAAATCTCGGACTCATCTGAAAACAACTATGAAAAACGCGGATTTTTTTCTATATTTACCGGGAAAATCATCAGAAATGGAAAACATTCGCAATTTTTGCATTATCGCACATATAGACCACGGGAAAAGCACTTTGGCCGACCGGCTTTTGGAGATGACGAATACCGTTACGGGTAAGGATCTTCAGGCTCAGGTCCTGGACAATATGGATTTGGAAAGGGAGAGAGGAATCACCATTAAAAGCCATGCCATCCAGATGGATTATTCGTATAAAGGCAAAAAATACGTACTCAATCTTATCGACACTCCGGGACACGTGGATTTTTCCTACGAAGTATCCCGCTCCATAGCCGCATGCGAAGGGGCATTGCTCGTCATCGACGCCACTCAGGGCATACAGGCTCAAACCATATCGAACCTCTATTTAGCCATAGAAAACGATTTGGAAATCATTCCCGTACTCAACAAAATGGATATGCCGAATGCCATGCCGGAAGAGGTCAAAGACCAGATTGTAGAACTCATCGGCTGCAAAAAAGACGACATATTGGAAGCGAGCGGAAAAACGGGAGCCGGAGTGGAAGCCGTACTCGAAGCCATAATAGAACGGATTCCGCATCCCACGGGGGATCCGGATGCACCTCTGCAAGCCTTGATATTCGATTCCGAATTCAACTCCTTTCGGGGCATTATCACCTATTGCCGGATCGTAAACGGCGTTTTGAAAAGCGGAGAAGCCGTGAAGTTCGTAAACACCGGAAAAGAATACGATGCGGACGAGATAGGAGTAATGCGTCTGAAAAACGAAGAACGGAAGGTGTTGGGCACCGGTGACGTAGGTTACATCATATCGGGCATAAAAACCTCGTCGGAGGTAAAGGTCGGGGATACCATTACCCATATATCCCGCCCCTGCGAATCGGGAATCGCCGGTTTCAAAGAAGTAAAACCCATGGTGTTTGCAGGGATATATCCCATCGATTCGGAAGATTACGAAGATCTGCGGACAGCCATCGAAAAACTCCAGCTCAACGACGCTTCGCTTACCTTCGAACCCGAATCTTCCGTTGCCTTGGGTTTCGGATTCAGATGCGGTTTTTTGGGAATGCTCCATATGGAAATCGTACAGGAACGTCTCGACAGGGAATTCGATATGAACGTAATTACCACCGTCCCGAACGTAATGTATATGGCGCATACCACCAAAGGCTCGACATTCGAAATGCACAACCCTTCGGACATGCCGGACCCTTCTCTTTTAGACTATATCGAAGAGCCTTATATAAAAGCCCAAATCATCACCCCTACGGAATACATAGGACAGATTATGACCTTGTGTTTAGGGAAAAGAGGGTGCGTAACCCACCAGCACTATCTCACCGGAAACCGGATCGAATTGACATACGAACTTCCTTTGGGCGAAATCGTATTCGATTTTTACGATAAATTGAAAAGTATCAGCAAAGGATATGCATCTTTCGACTATTACGGCATAGGTTACAGAAAAGGGCATCTCGTAAAATTGGACGTATTGCTGAACGGAGAACCCGTAGACGCCCTTTCTTCCCTCATCCATTTCGACAACGCCTATTCTTTCGGGAAACGGATGTGCGAAAAACTCAAAGAACTCATTCCGCGCCAACAATTCGACATTGCGATCCAGGCTGCCATAGGTGCGAAAATCATCGCAAGGGAAACCGTAAAGGCCGTACGCAAAGACGTAACGGCCAAATGTTACGGAGGCGATATATCGCGGAAAAGGAAATTGCTGGAAAAACAGAAAAAAGGGAAAAAACGGATGAAACAAATCGGAAACGTGGAAGTCCCTCAAAAGGCCTTTTTAGCCGTACTCAAATTGGATTGAGCACGATTCGCTGGAAAAATATGCCATGAGAAAAATTATCGTAAATGCCCGTATCATTACGGTTAATAAGGGAAACGACATCATCGACAACGGTCATATCCTTATCGAAGGGGATGAAATCCTAAAAGCAGGTCCGGGCGAAATATCCGAAAACGAAAAAAACGAAGCCGACGAAATTTTCGATGCACAAAAAATGATCGTCATGCCCGGATTCGTCAATGCCCACACCCATATCCCCATGAGTATTTTCAAAGGATATGCAGACGACCTTCCCCTCCGGCAATGGCTGAATTCCCGCATATTCCCCGCCGAGGCGAAATGGATTACTCCTCATAATACGGCCATCGCAACAAAATGGGCCTTATGCGAAATGATAAAATCCGGAACTACGACATTCAACGACATGTATTTTTTCTCGGACATCATTGCGGAAGAATGTGCGAAAACCGGATTGAGAGGAGTTTTAAACGAATCCCTGAGCGACTTTCCCTGTCCCGGTTTTAAAACCGCAGACGAAGCCGTAGAACGCATCCGTCGCAATATTCTCCGCTACGAAGGTCATCCCCTCATATCGGCCTCCGTCCCCGCTCACGCCCCTTATTCCTGCAGCCGGGAAACTCTATTGAAAGGCAAGAAAACGGCCGATAAATACGGATGTCTCTTCCATATCCACCTCTCGGAAACCGAAGCGGAAAATAGCGCTTCCGTAGAAAAAACGGGAATGACCCCTACGGCCTATCTTCACAGCATCGGAATATTGGATAAAAACACCGTGGCCGCTCATTGCGTATACCTCTCCCCCGAAGATATGGAAATATTCGCAAACACCTCCGCATCCGCCGTACATTGCCCCAAAAGCAATCTCAAATTGGGAAGCGGCATGGCCGATATAAAAAAATACGGGGGCGCCGGCATAAACGTCGCTCTGGGTACCGACGGTTCCGCCTCGAACAACAATCTCAATATGGTCGAAGAAATGCGGTTCGCCTCCCTCATGGCCAAGGGAATACACCGGGATCCTACCGTCATGACGGCTATGGAAAGCATAAGGATGGCAACCCGAAACGGAGCCCATGCTCTAGGTTTAGGGGAAATAACCGGCTCGATCGAAAGAGGCAAAAAGGCCGACCTCATTTTTATAAATCCGGAAGAAAATATGGCTCCCGTATACGCTCCGGCCTCTTCCGTCGCGTACGCCATGGAGGCCCGCAACATCCTCCATTCGATGGTCAACGGAGAATGGGTGATGAAAAACCGGAATATCGAAAAAATCGACTATCCGGAAGTTTTAAAAGAAATCGAGTATATACGGGGAAAAATAGAAAACGACATATGAAGGACGAATATTATATGGGCATCGCCCTGAACGAAGCCCTAAGGGCGGAAGAAGAGGGAGAAATCCCCGTAGGTGCGCTTATCGTATGCAATGGAAAAATCATCGCCAAAGCCCATAACGAAACGGAGAAACTGAACGATGTCACAGCCCATGCCGAAATGCTCGCCATAACTTCGGCAGCCCTCTCATTAGGAAGCAAATATCTGACCGAATGCACATTATACGTAACCTTGGAACCGTGTACCATGTGTGCGGGCGCTTTATCCTGGTCCCAAATCGGACGTATCGTATACGGAGCATCCGACCCTAAAAGAGGGTATTCCCGTCTCTCGCCCTCCCCTCTTCACCCGAAAACCACGATAACCCGGGGAGTCATGGAGGAAAAATGCGCTGAAATCATCCGGAAATTTTTCCAAAAAAAGAGATAATAATTTTATACCGGAAATTTATTATCTTTGATTCTTCTAAACCTATCGCAATATGGCAAAAAATACCAAGCAACCTCAGGATACTCCTTTAATGCAACAATACTTCCGCCTGAAAGCCCAATATCCCGACGCCATATTGCTGTACAGGATGGGAGATTTTTACGAAACTTTCGCCGAGGATGCGATAAAGGCGTCGAAAATATTGGGCATCACCCTCACCAAACGTTCCCACGGTTCGCCGGGAGACGTAGAACTTGCCGGTTTCCCCTACCACGCCATAGACACCTATATGCCCAAATTGGTAAGAGCGGGAGAAAGGGTTGCCATATGCGAACAGTTGGAAGATCCGAAAAAAACGAAGAAACTGGTAAAACGGGGCGTTATAGAACTCGTGACCCCCGGAGTCTCTTACGGAGAATATGTCGAAAATGCGGAAGCCAATATTTTTTTGGCTGCCGTATACTTCACCCGGACGATGGCCGCCGTATCTTTTTTGGACCTGACTACCGGAGAATTCCTTACGACGGAGGGAAGTACGGGAGCTATCGATAAACTCCTCAATTCTTTCCGCCCCAAAGAAGTCATTTATCCCAAAGGTAAACTCGACGAATTCAACGAAAGTTTCAGCGGAAAATTCTACTTATACCCCGTAGAGGAATGGTTTTTCGAAACCGAAGCGGCCAAAGATCGTCTGTTGAAACATTTCGGTGTAAACTCTCTCAAAGGATTCGGAATAAACAATATGCCGTATGCCGTAGGTACGGCCGGAGCCGCTTTATACTATTTGGAAATGACAAAACACGATGCCATATCCCATATCACCTCCATTTCGCGAATAGACCAAAGCGAACACTTGCTTTTAGACCGTCCCACCCTCCGGAATTTGGAAATTCTTTCTCCCGTACACGAAGGAGGGAAATCCCTCTCGGCCATCCTCAACCGCTGCATAACTCCCATGGGAAGCAGAAACCTCAATCGTTGGATCGGTATGCCGTTGAAAGATCCCGATAAAATAAACCGGAGATTGGATATTGTGGAAACATTCGTAAAAGACGAAGAGCTCCGTTGTCGCTTGCGGGATATCTTATGCGAAACCGGGGATATGGAAAGACTGTCGTCTAAAATAGGCGCCTGTAAAATAAGCCCGAGGGAATTGAATCAAATGCGTCGAAGTTTGGAAACCGTAGCCCCGCTACGGGAAGCATGCCTTTCGACCGCATCCCTTCCCCTCAAAGATATGATGGAAGAAACGGATCCCTGTTCCGACCTGATTTGCAAGATAAAAACCACCATAGCCGAGGAAGCTCCCCATTCGATAAGCAAGGGCAATGCCATAGCTCCGGGCGTAGACAAAGAACTCGACGACCTCCGCTACTTGGCGGCGCACGGGAAAGACCGGCTCCATGCCATACAGGAAAGAGAAATTCAGGCTACCGGAATCAATTCGCTTAAAATAGGGTTCAATAACGTATTCGGATATTATATCGAAGTAACCCGGGTGCATGCGGAAAAAGTGCCCGTAACATGGATACGCAAACAAACCCTGGTCAATGCGGAACGTTATATTACTCCCGAATTAAAGGAATACGAAGAGAAAATATTGGGAGCGGAAGAAAAAATAACGGAAATCGAAAACCGGATATTCCGCGAAACCGTCGAATACGCTCTTCCTTTTATACGGCAAATACAAAAGAACGCCGGCATAATAGCCGCCGTAGACAGCCTCCTCTCCTTCGCCGAAGTCTCGGTAGAGAACGGCTACAACCGCCCCGTAATCGACGCCTCCTTAACTTTGGAAATAAAAGACGGAAGACATCCGGTTATCGAAAAAGAACTCCCCGTAGGAGAAAAATATATTCCCAACAGTCTGAAATTGGACAATGCCCATCAACAAATCATGATTATTACAGGCCCCAATATGGCCGGTAAATCGGCATTGCTCCGCCAAACGGCCCTAATCGTCATCATGGCACAAGCCGGATGCTTCGTACCCGCAAAATCCGCCGATATCGGATTCGTCGACAAAATATTCACCCGGGTGGGAGCGTCCGACAATATTTCCCGCGGGGAATCCACTTTTATGGTGGAAATGAACGAAGCGGCCAACATCCTCAACAACATATCCGACAGAAGCCTCGTGCTATTCGACGAGTTGGGCAGAGGAACATCCACATACGACGGCATATCCATTGCCTGGGCCATAGTGGAATACATACACGAAAATAAAAAAAACAGAGCGAAAACCTTATTCGCCACCCACTATCACGAATTAAACGAAATGGAGAAATCCTTTCCGAAGATCCGAAATTACAACGTATCCGTAAAAGAATTGGAACATAAAATAATTTTTCTCCGGAAATTAATCAAAGGCGGAACCAATCACTCTTTCGGCATACAAGTGGGTAAAATGGCCGGATTGCCTTTATCGGTAGTAAAAAGGGCAGAGGATATACTCAAACTTTTAGAAAACGATATGGACAATAAAGGATGCATCCAAAAAAACATCGACGGAATTGCGGCCAAAAGAGCCGGAATGCAATTATCTTTCTTCCAGTTGGAAGACCCCGTCCTATGCCGGATACGAGACGAAATAAAAGACCTGGATATAAACAGTCTCACTCCCATAGAAGCACTCAACAAACTCCACGAAATAAAAAAAATCACAGGACTTTAATCGTTTTTCATTTTTTTACTCATTTACCGTCATTCTTATTCCCGCATTCATATTGGAATCGGTAGACAACCAAAAAATATCCGTAACATACTACAATTCGAAATACGGCGATTATTATACGTCGCCGGATAAAACCGGGAAAAAATTGGAAGCCGGAAAATGTTATGTTTTCAATGTGGAAATAAAACCGGCCGGCGCCGAATTGGGAGTCGAATGGAATAATAATCCTCCGGAAAAAGCGCCCTTTTTATAATCTCCTTATACGTCAAGCTCTACGGCATATAACCCATCTTTGTTGCATGTTTTAACAAAGATGGGATTTCTTTTACAGCCTTAATTCATCCGCTCCAACTTTCTGATGCCTTCCTGACAAATCGTCAACCGGTAACGCCTGTAAGTTATTTCGTTTCCGCACTGTAAACGCATCACGAAGTTCAAATAATATATCTTCTCCGCTTGAAGAAAAACAAAAGAGTCTTCTCCCTCCGGTACGGGAATACCGATTTCCACATCATCCATTTTTTGAGTGAACCGGGAAAAATTGAATCGCATAATTTCATGAATGCCGGCAATATCGTATTGATTGATTTTATCCAATATCTTTCCGTCTATCTTCACGAATTTACGATGCAGAAGTATATCCTCCCGAGCCTCTTTCGTCATCTCGAACAAATCCGAACGATTTCTCAACTTCATCACTTCCTCCGGAACTCCCGAATCGGGTATAAAATCCACGGCATCTTTTATATAGCCCACCGTATTGTTTTTTATTCCTATTATCCGTTTGGTATCGAAATAACGCCGGGAGAGTTTGGAAGAAAAAATAAAACGTCCCAAATCCTTGATTCTGTCTTTCAGCATATAACCTACCACCAAGGCCACAAATAAGGGCATTGTAAAATTCCCGTATTTCTGCTGGAAGGAAAAACTTATTACGGTGGCTACGATCATCGAAAATCCGGCCGCAAGACTATAATAAAACTGACGGGCTAAAAAACCGTCTTCTTTCCGATGGGAATCGAGGAATAACTGACTGTCCATATATTTTTTCAACATTCCCATGCGATATACGAACTTTATATTTTTATCCCGGGAATCTTTATCCGCCGTTTCATAACCTTTACGCTTACGGTAAGCTATTTCTTCTTCCAATTTTTTTATCAGCGAACGGCGAAAATCTTTAAAAACAAAAGGATGTTTTTTTTCAAGCCCCAAGATAACTTCGAATATGTAGTTTTCGGTAAACAACGAAATGAATTCGTCGCAAAAAGCAAAGTAATTAAGCACTTGCTTGGAAACCTCATGCTCTTTTAAAGGCTTCTCCAAAGCCCGAAATCTTCCTATAATCCTGTCGATACGACCTAAAAACAGATATATATTCCTCTTATTTCCGGCATCCCCCCTCAATACGGCATCTCCCGCATTCCTCAATGCCGAACGGTAAATCGTACCGAACATTTTAATCTGATGTTCGAATTCTACGGCATTGCTTTCCGAAGGGGCCATCACCACTTCGTTAACAGCCCCTTCCAAAAACATAAAAGGTAAGGAATCCTCCTTACAAATCTCCTCTAAAGAATAAACGGGAGTTATCAGGCGCACATTGGATTTTATATCCCTGTAAAACAATTCTTTTTTATAGGAATCCCGCCCGAGATCCAAAGATTCGGGAATGAACAACCAACTGCTGATAGTAAAATCCGAATCTCCGGAAAAATTCTTAATCCAATAGCCTATTTTAAGCTCTATGGAAAATTTATCGTGAATTTTAGGTTGTATGCTTATCATTATCACCGTAGAATACGCCTTTTACAAATATAATCGAATATCTTCATTCCCACCAACAAATAAAAAGCATTTTTTATAAACAATAACCTTATTTCGGAAATCGCCTTCAAGATTTGTCATAATCTTTATATATTCGCATTCGATTACGTAAATTTATAAATTAATCCTATGAAAAAAATCATCATTCTCGTTTTTTCCATGGCCGTATGCCTGTGTTCGTACGCCCAAAATCTGCAGATACATTACGATATGAGACACAGTCTTCATAAAGATATCGGCAGATCGAATCATATAACCACAACTTTCGAAATGTTCAAACCGGATCCCTGGGGGGCTACCTTTCTCTTTGCCGATTTCGATTTCAATGCAAGAAATGGGAATATAGGCTTGGTATACACCGAAATTTCAAGAGATTTCAAAATAAAGGACTTCAAGATTATGCCTCATATAGAATTCAACGGAGGCTTAGGTATAGGAGGGGAAGCCGAAAATTATTACGGATTTTCCATCAACAATGCTTATATTGCCGGAGCTGCCTATTCTTTTTCGTTCAAACCGTTTTTCATAAACACTTATTTTGCCTATAAATACAATGCTTTTACAAAGGCCAGCCACGATTGGCAATGGACGATGTCGTGGAATGCCAATTTATGGGATAACATCATCAGTTTGAACGGTTTCATCGACTTATGGAGCGAAAATAAAAACAGGACGAAGGAAGAAGGGCCTTCCGGTAAAAAAATCGTTTTGCTCACGGAGCCTCAGCTATGGATAAATATCACCGAAAAATTTTCCGTAGGTTCCGAAATCGAAATCAGCAATAATTTCTACGGAGGAGGAGCCGGTTATAAGAACAAGGTATACATACTTCCCACTTTGGCGGCCAAATGGATTTTTTAAACTTTTCAACCCTTTAAGATTCTGCTTATGTTAGAACGCATTTTCAAGCTGAAAGAAAATAATACGAATGTAAAAAGAGAGTTGATAGCCGGATTGATTACCTTTCTTACGATGTCTTACATTTTGGTCGTCAATCCCAATATCTTAGGGGAAACCGGAATGGACAAAGCCGCTCTTTTCACAGCTACTGCCATTGCCAGCATTGCCGGAACCCTTTTCATGGCTTTTATCGCCAACGTTCCCATCGCCCAGGCTCCCGGCATGGGTTTAAACAGCTTTTTCGCTTATACCGTAGTACTCTCCATGGGATATTCATGGCAGATGGCTCTCACGGCCGTATTCATCGAAGGCATCGTATTCCTCGTCCTCACTTTTTTCAATGTGCGGGAAATGATCGTAAGGAGTATTCCCCAAACCGTAAAAGATGCCATCCCCGTAGGAATCGGTTTGTTCATCACGCTTATCGGCCTTCAAAATGCCGGAATAATCGTAAAAAACCCCAATACCATGATTTCGATGGGAGATTTCGGCAATCATCACGTATGGATTGCCGCCATCGGATTATTGGTTACCGGTGTTCTCTATGCCTTAAAAATACACGGAGCCATGCTCATCGGCATTATTGCGGCAACAATTGCCGGAGGCATTTTCGGCGAAATCTCCCTCCCTCAAGGCAATATTATAAGTATTCCGCCTTCCATCAAACCCATATTTGCGCATTTCGAATGGCATAACCTTTTAAGCATCGACATGGCCATAGTGGTATTCACCTTCCTTTTCGTCAATCTTTTCGATACGGTAGGCACTCTTTTGGGAGTGGCACAAAAGGCCGGATTAATCGACAAAAACGGGAATTTCCCCAAAGTGAAAAAGGCTTTATTTGCCGATGCCTTAGGTACCACGGTAGGAGCCGTATTGGGAACCAGTACGGTAACTTCCTATGTGGAAAGCGCTTCGGGAGTCGCCTCCGGAGGCCGGACCGGACTGACCTCCGTAGGGACGGCCCTTATGTTCGCCATCGCCCTCTTCCTTGCCCCTCTATTCCTTATGGTTCCGGCATCGGCTACGGCCCCCGCCCTGATTATCGTAGGTCTATTCATGATATCTTCCGTATTGAATATCAATTTCGACGATATTACGGAATCCCTCCCCGCCTTCCTTACCATCATCATGATGCCCTTCGCCTTCAGTATTGCACAGGGAATCGTATTCGGAATGTTGAGTTTCGTCCTGCTTAAATCCTTGAGCGGACAAACAAAGCAAATTACACCTACGGTTTGGGTGATTTCCGTTTTATTCATGGGAAAAATCGTTATGGATGCCATGCACCTCCTTTAAAAAACCAACGAAAATCAAACCCCCGAAAGTTTTTCGAAAAACTTTCGGGGGTTTCGTTCAATATCTCATTCGTTTTTCCGCCTACTCCAAATAAGTATAACCGTAAAGCCCCGATCTGTAATTCGAAAGGAATTCCCGCCCCTCTTCTGCAGAGATAATCCCGTTTTTAACCGATGTCGTAACCCATACTTCTATGGAGCGAGCCATCTTTTTCGGTACGAATTTAACGTATTCGAGTACGTCCGCCACCGTCTCCCCCTCTATCATTTTATCGATAACATAACCTTTATCCCGCACTTTTACGTGGACGGCATTGGTATCCCCGAAAAGATTATGCAAATCTCCGAGGATTTCCTGATAAGCCCCTACGAGGAAAACTCCGAAATAATAAGGCTCGTCTTTTTTCAATTCATGCACGGGCAAATTATACGAAAAATTCCGGGTAGATATGAAATTATCGATTTTCCCGTCCGAATCGCAGGTGATATCCTGGATAGTAGCGGATTTATCCGGTTTTTCATCCAGACCGGCAATCGGCATAATCGGGAATATCTGATCGATAGCCCACGAATCCGGCAAGGATTGAAAAAGGGAAAAATTGCAAAAATACTTATCCGGCAATATTTTGGATATGTTTTTAAGTTCGTCGGGAGCATGTTTGGTTTTCATAGCCATATCGTAAACCTCCCGGGCCAACGACCAGAACAAACGCTCTATCATAGCCCGGGTTTTCAAATCCATCAATCCCAAACTGAATAATCCCAGAGCATCCTCCCTTATCTGAAGGGCATCGTGCCAGGTCTCCAAAAGGCGGGGTTGATTGATCGTTTCCCAAAGGCCGTACAATTCTCTTACGAGTTCGTGGGCCCCCTCCTCCAAATCCTCCTCCTCGTCCCAATGCGGAAGGGAGGTTACAGCCAAAGTTTCGAATATCAATACCGAATGATGGGCCGTAAGGGAACGGCCGGATTCGGTTATGATATTGGGCTGAGGCAAGTCGTTTTTCTCGCATACGTCCACGATGGCCGATACCGCATCGTTCACATATTCCTGTATGGAGTAGTTCATACTGTTGGCCGATGTCGGAGAACGGCTTCCGTCGTAATCCACGCCGAGTCCTCCGCCCACATCCACAAAGTTTATGCAATAGCCCAATTTACGGAGTTGTACGTAAAATTGAGCGGCCTCTCTCAAAGCTCCTTTTATCCTCCGTATATTCGTAACCTGGCTTCCGATATGAAAATGTATGAGTTGAAGACAATCTTCCAATCGATTTTTCCGGAGCATCTCCAAAGCTTCCAAAAGTTCGCTCGAATTCACTCCGAACTTACTCCCGTCTCCTCCAGACTCCTCCCATTTGCCGCTTCCTCCGCTCGAAAGCTTGATGCGAATACCGATATTGGGGCGCACCTTGAGTTTTTCGGCAATAACGGCAATTTCCTGCAATTCCACAAGTTTCTCTACTACGATATAAATACGCTTCCCCATCTTCTGGGCCAACAAAGCCAATTCTATATAACTCGTATCCTTATAACCGTTGCAGATAAGCATGGCATCGTCGTCGATATCTATGGACAAAACCGCATGAAGTTCGGGTTTGGAACCGGCCTCGAGTCCTATATTGAATTTATTGCCGCAACTCACGATTTCCTCTACTACCGGACGCATCTGATTGACCTTTATCGGATAAATCAGGAAATTCTTGGCATTAAACCCGTATTCTTCGGCAGCCTTGGCAAAACAACGGGATATCTTTTCTATCCGATTGTCCAATATGTCCGGGAATCTCAATAAAAGCGGAGCACTTATGTCTTTCAACTGCAATTCATCCATAAGGTCCACCAAATCTATGGGCGTACAACCCTCCTTAGGCATAACCGTAACGTGCCCCTTTTCATTGACGGAAAAATAATTCAATCCCCAGCCTTTGATATTGTACAACTCCTTGGAGTCCTCTATCGTCCATTTTCTCATATTGCGGAATTTATTCTATATAAGCCACTTCAATGACTACATCCTTATAAGGACGATTCCTTTTGTCCGTCTTTAGGGCGGAAATACGGTCTACGACCTTCATCCCCTGAATCACCTCTCCGAATACCGTATAAAGTCCGTCCAAATGAGGCGTGCCTCCTATTGTCGTATAGGCCTTTATTTGCTCTTCCGTCAATACGAGACTGTCCCTGTCTTTCCGGAAAGAGTTGCTACGCTCGAGTTCCTCCGCCAATTTCCCGGCATCGTATTTGACTCCTTTCACTATATAAAACTGAGCTCCGCTCGAACGCCGCTCCGGATTCGCAGCATCCCCTTGGCGCGCAGCCGCCAAAACTCCCCTTTTATGAAAAAGTCCGGGGACAATTTCGGCCTCTATCGTATAGCCGACATCTCCCGAACCCAATGCCGCTCCGGGAGCTGCATTTCGGGAATTCACATCTCCGGTCTGAATCATAAAGTTATCGATAACCCGATGAAACAACAAACCGTTATAATACCCTTCCTTTACTAATTTTAAGAAATTATCCCTGTGCAAAGGAGTCTCATTATACAATTTTACCCGAATAATCCCTTCCGACGTTTCAAACCTCACGATTTTGTCCTTATTGCTATCGGAACAAGCTGCCGAAGCCAAAAAAACAACCGAAAAAAGAAAGCTTTTAATGATTTTCATAACCCGTAAATATTTATTCATAAGTATAAAGTACAAAAATACACTTTTTATTCTTAGATTTGTATTCATATACATATTATATCCTTATAAGATGAATTTATTTGCCTATAGCATCGCATTTCCGATTTTTATTATTTTTTCCATAATCTCATGCAAATCCGGCTCACAAAAACAAGAGACCACTTCACTCATGGTCGTACGCCGGTCGACAAAAGAAATAGGGCCCGTAAAATCCGACTTTCGTATCGAAACGGAAACGGCCGTTCAGGCTAAAGACTCCGCCAAAGCCGACGAAATAAAGACTTTAAGAGAAAACGACTCAATATCTCTTATTGCAAAAAATCATCCGATAAAAGACAGAGGAAATGCGGAAATAAAAAGCGCCCCTACTGCCAAAACGAATGTCCGGGCTAAAGACTCCGCCAAAATCGACGCATCCGAAAAAACTTCGATATTTTGCATTATTGCCGGAAGTTATCCGATAAACGACCGAAAAAATGCGGAAATGGAAATGAGGAAATATGCGGCGAAAGGACTTAAATCCGAAATCATAGAAACTCCTACCCGACTACGCATATGTGTCGGAAAATTCCCGAGCGAAACGGAAGCGTTGAAAGAAATCCCCGAATATTGCAAAACAACCGGCAGAAAAGACCTTTGGGTGTTGAAATTCCTAAAATAATAAAAGCAACAGAATTACATGTCCCAATAGAAAACCGCATCCCACCTGAGCAAGACTATGCTTCCCGAGATATAAGCGGGAAGCTCCGACCAATCCGGCGGCAAAAAGAAAAGTAATATATATCGACCGGAAATCGCAATGATAACGATAAGAAAGAAAAAGAATATAGCCGCATAGAATTCCCATCCCTCCCGCATGAAAACTTATTTTCCAAAACAAGGTGATCAAAGAGCCCAAAGATAAAAGTACGATAAAAGAGAGATACATCAATCTTATAATTTGAACATGGGCCATATTCTTGGAAAGAAATAATGCAACGAAAACAAAAAATACGCCTGCCATTATCGGGTATATCCTATCCTCCCGCATATCTAATTTCACATCTCCTATGAGACCTGCATATTTAAAACCCATAATCGAAACGAGGGGTAAAAATATTAAAAAAATCAAGGTAAGCACCAATATGTAATTTTTTATAATCGAAGGTGTCGTTATAAAAGGAGAAGAAGGTGAAAAAAATATCACCCATATGATATAAAGCGGTATAAGCAAAGGATGAAAAACAACGGATATCCCTTTTGAAATAATTCTAACTGCTTTTTCCATTATTCGTAATTTATAACTCTTTTCTCAATCTCGCTACCGGAATACCCAACATATTGCGATATTTCACTACCGTCCTCCGAGCAATCTTATAGCCCATTTTCTTCATCATATCCACCAATTGATCGTCCGTATAAGGATTCTGTTTGTCCTCCTTATCTACGATACTCTTCAATTCGTTACGCAATTTTCCGGTACTGACCTCTTTTCCTCCCGACATTTTAATGCTTCCGGTAAAAAAATCCTTAAGAGAATAAATACCGAACCATGTTTGCACGTATTTCGAATTCGAAACCCGGGAGACTGTGGATACATCCAAACCGGTGACATCGGATATATCTTTAAGTATCATCGGTTTCAAATAATTATCATTGCCCGTGGTAAAAAAATCCTTTTGATATTGGACAATGGCCGTCATCGTCAACATCAAAGTATTATTCCGCTGTTCTACGGCATCGATAAACGACTTCGCCGCATTCAACTTATATTTGACAAAGGAAATCACATCCCGTTTCTCTTTAGAGCCCTCCTTATCCCGATATTTTTCCAACATATTCAAATAGGATTTATTAATCCTCAGATTGGGGATATTCCCCGAATTAAGAGTAAGTTGCAATTCTCCGTCCACTATATCCAAATTGAAATCGGGAATGATTTTCTCGGCTTCGCCGTATTGCATTCCGTTTATATCCGTTCCTCCCGGTTTGGGATTCAATTTAAGTATCTCATCTATTGCGGCTTTAAGTTCTTCTTCCGTCAATCGTAATTTCTTCTCGATTTTCTCATAATGTTTACGTGCAAATTGCTCGAAACATTCATCCAATATCCTTCGGGCATCGTAAACTGCGGGATTCCCTCCTCCGGCCGATTTCCTGTTCAACTGCAATAAAAGACATTCCCGTAAATTCCGGGCACCTATTCCCGGAGGTTCGAATCCCTGTACGAGTTTCACGGAATCCTCCACTTCGGATTCGGAAACGGTAAGTCCGAGCGAAAAAGCAAGATCGTCTGCAATTTGCTCCGCATCCCGACGCAAATAACCGTCATCGTCTATATTGCCGATAACATACTCCGCTATACGTTGCTGAGTTTCATCCAAATCATGAATCCCCAACTGGGCGATAAGGCTCTCCCGGAAACTTCGACTCTGCGATATGACATAACCTCTCCCTTCATCGTCTTTCGAACTATTGGATGCCGTAAGTCTGTATTCGGGTATTTCGTCGTCGGACATATAATCCTCGAGAGAAAACTCATCCGTATCCTTATCGTTTTCCTCTTCTTCGTAGGAATCTTCCGGAGATTGCCGTTCCTCGGACTCGACCTCCTCTCCCTCCTCCAGCAAAGGGTTTTCTTCCAATGCCTCTTTTACGCGTTGCTCCATTTGTACGGTCGGCAGCTCAAGCAACTTTATCAATTGTATCTGAAGAGGATTTATCTTCAGTCCCAATTTTTGTTGTATGTTCTGCTTAAGCATAGGGACTCTTAAAATTCCGCATTTTTAGGCGTGCGAGGAAAGGGTATTACGTCCCTTATATTTCCCATACCGGTCACAAAGAGCAAAAGCCGTTCGAAACCGAGGCCGAAGCCGCTGTGTACGGCCGAACCGAAACGGCGGGTATCCAGATACCAATCCATGGATTCCACGGGAACCCCCGTCTCCTCCATCCGTTTCACAAGTTTTTCCAGATTTTCTTCCCTTTGGGAGCCTCCGATAATTTCTCCTATCTGCGGGAAAAGCACATCCATGGCTGCTACCGTTTTCCCATCGGGATTTTGTTTCATATAAAAAGCCTTTATCTCCTTGGGGTATCCGGTAATAATCACGGGACGTTTATAATGTTTCTCCACCAAATAACGCTCATGTTCGCTTTGGAGGTCCACGCCCCATTTATCCACGGGATATTGGAATTTCCCGTTCTTATTCGGTTTGGAATTCTTGAGAATATCCACAGCCTCCGTATAGGTAATCCTTGCAAAATCGTGTTCCAATACGAACTTCAATTTCTCTATTAATTCCATGGAACGCTCTTCGGCCTTTTTGTCTTTCTCCTCTTCCCGGAGACGTTTACTGAGAAAGGTCAAATCGTCCATGCAATTCTCCAAAGCGTAGCGGATAAGGTATTTCAAAAAATCTTCGGCCAAATCCATATCGTCCCGGATATCGTAAAAAGCCATTTCCGGCTCTATCATCCAAAACTCGGCCAAATGACGTGTCGTATTGGAGTTTTCCGCCCGGAACGTCGGTCCGAAAGTATAAATCTTTCCCAAAGCCATAGCTCCCAATTCCCCCTCCAACTGTCCGCTCACCGTAAGATTAGTGGATTTCCCGAAAAAATCCTGACGGAAATCGACTTTCCCGTCCTCGTCTCTCGGAGGATTCTCCATATCGAGGGTAGTCACCCGGAACATCTCCCCGGCGCCTTCGGCATCCGAAGCCGTAATAAGAGGAGTATGGAGATATACGAAACCGTGATCGTTGAAATACCGGTGTATGGCAAAGGCCATTGCATGACGGATGCGGAAAATCGCCCCGAATATATTGGTACGAAAGCGCAGATGAGCCACTTCCCTTAAAAACTCCAAACTGTGTTTTTTAGGCTGTATGGGGAACTTATCCGGATCCGCCTCACCCAATACCTCTATGCCGGAAGCCTGTATTTCACTGGCTTGCCCGCTTCCCGAACTGGCAACCAACGTCCCCTTTACGGCTATGGCTGCCCCCGTCGTCACCTTTTTCATCAACTCCTCCGGAAATTTATCCGGAGCTGCCACTATCTGTATGTTATGAATCGTAGAGCCGTCATTCAATGCGATAAAAACCACCTGCTTGTTGCCTCTTTTGGTCTTTACCCAACCCTTTACGGAAACTTCCCTGTCGAAATCTCCCGACTCCAATAAATTTTTCACCGATAATTTTTCTTTTTCCATATTCCTAATCCTGTTTCCGGATGCAATACGACATCCGTATTTTTTTGCAAAAATAAACGTTCACCTCTTAATTATCAACAATTAGCCTATTATTATTTCTCCTCAACACAAAAATAAACCTTTCCGCAGATTCCGATTGCAAATGCATTTCGGGACTGCATTACATCAAAACCGCATAGACAAAGTCTTAGCATTATCGGATTCGGACGACACATCGCCCGACGGCATATTCCGGTCGGGAATGCCTAAACTCATCCGACAAAATATCCCCAAGAAAACGGCGTTTGCGTTCAAAACGGAACATGCCGGATGACAAACGAAACCCGTATGCATAAAAACTCCGACGTATCCGAATAAATCCGCTTTAAAAAGATTCCGGCATTTCATATGAAAAGCGAAGCGAAGATATCGTCCGAAATCAACCAGCCTTTGCGGGTCATCGCCATACGCCCCTTATCCGCTTTCATATGTCCGCTCCGCACATAGGCATCCACCTGTCTTTTCAATCCGGCAAAGGCATCCGGAAACAGGAGCTCCGCTTCCGCCGCCTCCATACCTTTAGCCTGTCGTAAACGCGTCATCACATATTCGTTGAACCGGTTTTCCGGACCGAGTATCTCTTTTTCATAAAACCCGTATCCTCTTTCCACCCCTTCCGTATATTTCCGTATATCGGCCGTATTCCACTGCCGGGAATTTCCGTCGTAAGAATGGGCGCCGGGTCCCAACCCCACATAATTCCGCCCCTCCCAATAAGCCGTATTATGCCGGGAATACATACCGGGCTTCGCAAAATTCGAGATTTCGTAATGTTCGAATCCCAAGGCTTCCAAGTTGTCGCATATCCCGATATATTCCTCCACCACCGTCTCTTCCTCCGGCAATTCGAGCATTCCTTTCCCGTACTTCTTATAAAATACCGAACCTTCGTCCAATCCCAGCATATATACCGATACGTGGGTCAGAGGAAGAGCGGAAATCATGCGCACATCTTCGAGCACATCCTCGAGCCCCTGCCCGGGAAGTCCTATCATCAGATCGGCGCTTATATTCCGGAAACCGGAACGATAAAGGATTTCCACGGCTTTCACCGCCGTTTCGGGACCATGTTTCCGCCCGATACCTTTCAACACGGCAGTCGAAAACGACTGTATCCCTACACTCACCCTGTTAAATCCCAATGCCCTCCATCCCTCGGCCTTACCGGAATCGACATCGTCCGGATTCACTTCTATCGTATTCTCCGCCTCCGGCAGGAATCGGAAAACTTCCGCCAGGCAATCCTTAACCGTTTTTATTTCCTCAAGCGACAAAACGGAAGGCGTACCTCCCCCGAAATAAAGCGAAGCCGCCGCTTCCCTCCCCGCATAATCCTTCCGCAACCGGGCCTCCCGGCAAACCGCATTCACCCACTCCTCCCTGTAACGGAAAGAAGCTACGGAATAAAAACCGCAATAATGGCATTTGCTCCTGCAAAAAGGAACGTGAACATAAATTCCCATTCCGCAAATTTGCAAAAAAGAAACGGTACCGGAAAACCTCATATGCGGGAAACCGGACTTACCAAAACGTAACCGTCCCGTCTTTATAAGTAAATATCCGTTCTTCCACGCCTTCCGACAAATTGCGCAACCAGTACAAAGCACCGGAGGGAATTCTTTCGTAAACGAGATTAAAATATCCGGAATCCCGTATTCCCGCGGATGTCCATCCTTCCTCCGTGTCGAAATAAAACAACTCGTAAGTATTCCCGGGATATATTCCATTTCCGTCATTCCGCGGCAAACAGATAAATTTATTTATACATACCGGTTCATCGAAAGGAATCACCAAAGGGTTTGTAAACAACGATACATACGTCAACGGGTTTCCATCCGTCGCTTTGTCTCCGGCAGAATTCGTTTCTCCCTTAATAAAGTTTCCTTTATCATCGGTAAAATAAAGCTCCGCAATATTCAATCGCTTATTTCCTCCCATACGATACCATTTATAGGTCTTCGACGGATAAAGATTGGAAGCTTCATAATAGGGCGATTTCGATTCATCCAAAACGAATACCGTATCCGCATACAAAAAATCCTCTCTTTCGGAAGCCTCCACCACCAAGCCTTTCAACATTCTGTGATATACGGCCAGCATCCCCAGCAAATCCGGATTTTTCCTCTCCAAACGCATGGTCGCTGGAGTATCGGAATCGGGAGATAAATACTGAAGTTCTCCTTTAGTATTCAGTATAAAAGGCAAATGGAGTGCGGTCATTTTACCTTCTCTGTAATAAACGGGAAGATATACGGTATTTTTGACTACATTTTCGAATACGGCCGTTTTGTCACGGGTTTTCCCGATGATAACGGGTTTCCATTCCAAATCGTTGAATACGCAAAGATAGGCATAACAGGTCGGAATCGGCGTATCCGTCTCTATTTTCACATCTTTGGTATAATAATACGAATCCGTCACATCCCGGACGAAAGGATCTAAAAAAAATTCGGGAATATACTCGCCTTTATGAGGAACAGGCAGAGGATTACGTGAAAAAGTCCGACGGAATACTCTTGCCGTCTTTCTGTCGAATCCCGATGTAATTTGAATACCGGATTCTTTGTAAAGGAAAGGCGGATCGGAACACCAGTAATGATATCCGTTGCGATTGGAGAAAAAAGGAACGAAATCTATCGTCGCCGGAATTCCAAGGAGCCGGAAATCGAATAACGTACGAAAAGCCGATTTCTTGCAATTCTCACGTATATCGTGAATCAATGGAGCTTTAATAATTTTCTGTCTTGTTTTATTATCCTGCTTCAAATAGAAATTCGCTCTTAATTTATTAAAATCATTCGGCATGGCATAAAGCCGTTCGCAGGTCGAAAGCACTTCCACGGAATCCCGCCAGAGGTCCGGACGTTCGAACGCAAAACGGTAAGGTAATATATATTCCAGAAATACTTCGAAAGGAATTATATCGTTCAGTCCATAACGTTCGAATAATTCAAAAGTGGCATCTATATGGCGGACAAGATAGGCGGCCTTTATATGTTGCACATCCTCCTCTTTACGGACATTCGTATCTTCAAAATGCCCGGGCATGATATCGGCTAATTTCTTTAAATAATAGGGGATTGTAGTATCTCTGTCCATTGCATTCCGGCAGGAATCGATTTTATCTCCCCTGAGAGTATAATGCCCCGGCATGTTTTCTATAAGGAAAATCGCCGCTTTCAATTTCAGACTGTCTTTATCATCTTTCGAATAGTGGCGGAGTACTTCTTCCAGTTCGCTACGGTTATTTCCGCCGGCTTTCAAAGCATCTTCCAGTTTGGAACTATTCTTTGTGCAGGAAATACAGACAAAACAAAGAATCATCATATACCGGCATATGGATTTACAGGTTTTCATGGTTTTAAACTTTTATTTATGGACTTTTATTCTCCGGAAAGATACTCTCGAACGGATTTTCGGGCCCTAAACACTGCACTGTTCTTCACCCGAACCGGCATTGAGAGTATTTTCTCACTCAATATGCGGCATTTAACGGTATCCCCTCTGATACGGGCCACCGACCATAAACCGTAAACCGGCAATATATGATTGGGTGTCATTCCTGCGGCTTCCCGGAAACACAAAGTTGCGGAATCGAGGCGGTCGAGCCGTAAATAAATCATCCCCATATCATACAAGAGAGAAGAAGTAGGTGCAATATCCGACAATCGCTTTTTCACTTCAAGGGCTTTTTCAAGGCATCCGTACCGGACATACAGATTGCTCTGCAGATATAAAAAATGCTTGTCATGCTTCATAAAAGAATAATCCTCCGTTTCTTCCCGTATACAGGTCTCCCGGTACAAGGCGTCATAAGCGCGGGAATGCATTATGGCAATCCGGATATGAAAAAAAATCCCGGCGCCAATCACCGTGGCGATGCCGGCGAAAGCCGCTTTCTCCATTCGAATATTCCCCAATATTTTTCCCTCTTTTCCTAAAATTCCGATAAACAGAGGAAAGCATAATTTAAGGGAGTAGACCGAAGCGGGATAGGAAAAACAGGCGAAAGTCGCCAATGCCGCCAGTCCGAAACGGGCACCTGTCACATATTCCGGTTTCCCGGGAGCCATAAAAGAAAACACAAGCAGAAATATGAAAATAAAAAAACCGACAAAGCCTTGCTCACAAATCAATCGTATGAATTCATTAAATGCTATAAGATTATTATCGGCGCATTCCGCTTCCTTTCCTTCCGGATGTTTTTCCAGATAAGATGCCTGATATTTCATATAGTTGGCCGGAAAACCGCCGATACCATGTCCCGTCACAGGCCTTTCCTTTATCATCAACCGGCTCGCTTTCCATGTCAGCAGCCGCATGTCGGCCGAACCTTTCCTGTAGTGATAGATTCCGCCCGCAAATATAAGAGCAAATAATACCGAAATGACTATCCGCGAAATACGCTTCCCGGAAAATGACAGACCTGAAGAAAATACCGCAGCCACCCAAGCTGCCCGGGAATCGGCCAGTATCATCGAAACGGAAAGAACAGCAAGACACAAAGGATATAATACCGTTTTGCCTCCCACGGCACAGCCTTTTTTCCGCCATATCGCAAAACACGGAGCAAAACACAAAGCAAGATAACCGCCGAGAGGACCCGGATTAAAAAAACATCCCGTCGTTTTGAATTCTCCGGGAGATGCCGGCAGGAGATTTACGTATTGTCCCATTGCGATAAATCCCTGCAAAACCCCTCCTGCTATAAGAAAAGCGTATAGCATGCCGCTATCTTCACGTCTGAGTCCTCTTACTACGAGATATAAGGCACATATCCCCCACCATTCACAAAAGATTAAAGGATCGACTCCTTTTTCCGACATCCCCATCCGGATAATTCCATATCCCACATACAGCCCAAAACAAAGGTCCGTCGGCGTAATCCGAACAATTCTCTTCACCGGTTTCAGGATATGAATCAGAAGAACTGAAAACAGCAAGGCAACGGAAACAATGGGGTATATTCCATCGTTTCCTCCGAATATATACGAAACTACAGGAAAACACAAAAATACACTCCCGGTAATAAAAGCGGGAAAAATGTCCGAAAAAAATATTTTATTTATGCTCTTAATCCGCTTCGATATATAAACTCCCATTACAATTTTAATCATTTTTCCTTATTACCGGCATTGTCGTCACGGTCCGGAAATCCGGAACCGCAAATCAGTTCGGCATATTCTTACGAAGAGCCGCCTTACGAAGAGAATCCTCCCAACGACGCATCCGGAGAGAATCCCGGAACCGGCGATGCCGTTCTACATATTTACGAAACCCTTCGGAGGGAGGGGTCGTATCCAAACGGACAACGGTCCTTCGGGCGCGTTCGATTTCCTGTAAATATTCCGCAGCAGGCTTAAACTTCCGTTTTATGATTTTCTCATTAGGATCATCCACTTCCAAACCATACATAACTCCCCAATTATGATCATCTATATATCTAATCTGCGAAACCCTGCCGATATCGGC
>JBGZEX010000075.1:0-69981 GCA_041846495.1 Marinifilaceae bacterium | reverse complement strand
GAACGGAATCGGATACGGAAGTCATACTCGCATTATACGAAGCATACGGACCGGATTTCATCACCCGTCTCAACGGCATATTCTCGTTTGCCGTATTGGATAAAAGAGACGGAAGTCTTATGCTTGCCCGGGATTATTTCGGAATAAAACCCTTGCATTATTTCCATGAAAACGGAATATTGGTGTTCGGATCGGAAATCAAAGCTCTTTTGGAATATCCCGGTTACCGGAGAGAGACGGACTACGATACCATGCACCGCCATCTCAACCTGAGGTATAGTCCCGGAAACGACACTTTATTCAAACACATCAAACGGATGCCTCCCGCAACCTATGCCATTTACAAAGCGGGACGATTGGATTTCAAACGATATTGGCATTTAAAACCGGAAACGAGACGGGACATCGGCGCAGAAGAAGCAAAAGCAGATATCGACCGGCTGTTGCTCCAAGCCGTAAAACGGCAACTTCCGGAAGGAATTCCCGTGGGAGTCTACCTGTCCGGAGGATTGGATTCATCGATTATCGTCCGGAAAATGTGCGAAGCGGGAGTAAAAGACATTCTGAGTTTCACCCTGGGATTCGACGAGCCCGGAGACGAATCGGAAGCCGCAGCGCATACCGCCTCTTTTTTCGGTACCCGCCACCACAATCTGAAAATCGATCCGCATCCCATGGAACTCATGCCCCGGGTGATCTATCATGCGGAAGAGCCCAAAATCAATCTGATTCAAGGATATCATATGTCGGCATTCGCACGTTCTTCCGTAAAAGTAGTCATGAGCGGAATAGGAGGAGACGAGCTGTTCGCCGGATACGACATCCACAAACTCCTCCGCCCTTTAGACCGTATAAGCTCCCATATACCCGGGTTTATGAAAAAAGCCGGATGCGGACTATCCTCCGCCCTTTTCCGTCTCCACCGGGCCACGGGTCCCATGAAATGGGACGAATACCGGAGGGGACTCCAAATGCTGTTTTCCGCCGGAGATATCGAAAAAGCCTACCTCATCCTCCGCAACACATGGGATTACGACAAAGGTTGCTACCGCGAAATCTACAATCCCGCTTTCCTCGAAAACCTGAACGGAGAAACGGAAAAAACCCACAAGGTTTTCGACGGTTTATTCGGAGAGGCCGGAAATTTAACTCCCCTGGAAAAGGTGATGTATGCCGAATTCCACACCAAAATGGTAAACGACTACCTTCTCGTCGACGACCGGATGTCCATGGCCAACGGCATAGAAGAAAGGGCTCCCCTATTGGACAAGGATTTGGCGGAATATGCCTTCTCCCTGCCGGTATCGCTCAAAATGAAAGGCAAGCGTACCAAAGGACTTCTCCGGGAAACGGTAGGAAATTCGTTGCCCGAAGGCACGGCAAACAAAAAGAAACAGGGATTCTCCGCCAACCCCTATCTCATGTTCAAACGTCATCTCAAACCGGCGGCGGAACGCATACTCACCGAAGATTTCGTCCGTAAACAAGGCATATTCCGATACGAATACATACAAAAGATTTTAAAACACAGGCCGGATCCGCGTCTTCGCTGGCACTACAACTATATATGGCTCGTCCTCGGATTCGCCATATGGGAAGAGATTTTCATAAAGGGAAATATGTCGGACAACATCGAGGCTTATTATCATTAAAATATTGAACATGAAATATTCGATCATCATCGCCGTATACAACAGGACGGAAGAAGTCGGGGAATTATTGAAGTCGGCCGAACTCTTGGATGTCGACCGTTCGATTTTCGAAATAATCTTCGTAGACGACGGCTCCACGGACGGTTTCGACCGGTTCATCCGGGAATACGAATCCGTTTCGGGATTGAATATCAAAACGGTATATCAGGAGAATAAAGGCCCGGGTGCGGCCCGCAACCGCGGAATGGAAACGGCTTCGGGAGATTATTTCATATTCGTAGACTCCGACTGTATCTTCCCCACCCGCTGGCTTTCGGAAATAGAAAAGTCGGTTACAAAGAATTCATGGGATGCTTTCGGCGGGCCCGATACGGCGCACTCCTCCTTTCCCCCCCTCCTCAAAGCCATCGACTACTCCATGACCTCCTTCATAGGTACCGGAGGTACCCGGGGAAACAAAAAGCATATAGGGAAATATTATCCCCGGAGCTTCAATATGGGCATATCCCGGAAGGTGTACGAAACCATAGGCGGGATGAACCGCCTGCGCCACGGCCAGGACATGGACTACTCCATGCGCATATATGCGGCGGGATTCCGGGTAGGACTGATTCCCGAGGCTTACGTATATCATAAACGCCGCACCTCCATTCCCAAATTCTACCGGCAGGTATTCAACTGGGGAGTAGCGCGCATCAATCTTTCGCTCCGTCATCCGGATACGCTCCGTCTCATACACCTCATACCGGCATTCCTTATTGCCGGCCTCATCCTCCTTATTTGCCTCACCTGGGTATGGCCTTCGTTCACCCTTCCCCTATGGTTACTCGCAGCCTTCGCTTTCGTCGCCGTATGTCTCACGGCATTTTTCCAGTCTTTTGCAAAATACCGCCACCGGAAAACGGCTTTCCTGTCCGTACTTACCCTAAACATACAGGTATTCGCCTACGGATGCGGACTCTTATACGGTATATGGCATGCCGCCATAAACAAAGAGACGGCAGGATTCACCAAAAACTATTACGGAACCGAAAAATAATCAGCGTCCGGTCTTATAAGCAATTGCTCGGACGCCCGTTATACGGGTATCGGGATGAATGGGAAGCGAACGGTAGAGGCGATGTCCCGGCGGCTCGTATGCGGGAGAGGAGGCGAGCTCCAATTCCGACACGAAACTCTTCCCGCCTGCAAAGCATTCCACGGTTGCGGTGAGGAAGCCCGAAGCAGCGGATTCCCCGGTACGATACGTCTTTATCAACAGCGTATTAGCACGAGAGGTCCTGATAAAATCGACTTCTTTTACCGCTATGCCGTTCAAAAGAGTATCCGTCATCAACAAGGCATTGATTCCGTCTTTTTCCGGAGGATAATTCTCAAAATATCCTTCATCTCCGTAAAACATTCTTCTCCATTTCATATCCTTATAACGGTCTTCCAATACATCCGGACATTTCTCCCGGATAAAGGCCGCCAATTTATAAGTAGCTACCAAAGAACCGTAATACGTGAGATGCTGATTCGTCCTCACGGTATTTTCAAAAGCTTCGGGCGTAAACGCCTCCATGTCGTAATCTGCCTGCAAATCCAGCCAGGGTATGCGGGGATCGAAACAAGCCTTCATATTATCCCGGACCCTACCGTAGTTGGCTATATGCCTGTAGTATGAAGGAATCGTAAGGTAAATCAGGCGGATGTCGTGTTTCGCACATAATTTCTGAATCTTATCGATATAGAGGGCGGCCTCCTTCCCCACCTTATGTTTATTTCCGTCGGAAGCCGTAAAACCGGGACGATCGTATTTCATCAACGTAGAATCTTCGAGTCCGGTCGTAAAACGTACGTACCTACCGAGATAGAGCCGGTTTTCCCGGACGGGCGGCCGTTTCGAAAGCGATATGTTGTATTTAATCTGTTCGTTATCCGAAAAAATAAAACCGTGATTCCTTACGGTATTCGACCAGGCCGGAAGATAATGGCGGGAATTGAATAAGAAAGGCATGGAAAAAAGCTTTTCCTTTACATTCTTTCTTGCGGAGAAACTTTTGAACTGGTCGGAAAGGGCTCCATCCTTCAATTCGTATGTATCGTAATCGTAAACGGTAAATGTTTCCACGACGGCAATCTTGGGTTTTGATACGGCAATGGCCTCTTTCAATGCAAAATACGCATCGGTAAGAGTCGTTCCCGGAGACGCCAGGATAAAACAGTTCGCTCCGAGAGCGACAGACAGGTTTTTAGGGTTGATTCCGGTATATAAATGCGAATTGCCTACAAGCACCACATCCACCGCATTCCGGCGCGTGAAATCATAAAAAGCATTCCATTTACGAAGGGTGTGATTATTCGTATTATCCGGATCGAAATACCCCTTACGATCCGTAAAACCTACGACCGCAGCTATCAAAACCACAAACAACCCGACCTTGCCCAAAAAGGCGGAAAGAGTTTTGCCGTCGGCCGGTTTTCCGGTATTTTCCAATCTATCGGTATTTTTCATCGGATTTAAAATTGAAAATAAATAAAACTGTTATCGTGAGCCGTCCCGTAGGAACCCAAATAGATAATGGCCAACACGGCTATAATATAGAAACCCCAACGCCAAAAAGTCTTCATGCCGGCAAACTTCCGGTATAAATCCGAGGTACGGGCTTCCCCGAATATTTCACCGGAAACGATAGCTGCAATGAGCAAAAGTGCAAATTTGAATTCCGCTGCATTCAAACCGAAACCGTATAAATTTTCCGAACCGGAAAAACCGAGATTCCCGAATACCGTCAATGCATCGGAAAAAGCGGGAGCCCGAAAAAAAACGAGAGATAAAGCCCATGCCGAGAATACGATAAGAGGGGCGACTTTAAATCCGACGCCCCGGGATTTGCTTCCCTTATGCAAAAAACGGTCGAAAACCAATAAGAACACGGCATTCGACAATCCCCAAACGACAAAATTCCAGGAAGCTCCGTGCCACAGACCGCTCAATAAAAATACGACGATTATATTGCGTACATAATTCTTCCGGTTGCCCCCCAGGGGGATATATACGTAATCCATGAACCAGGACGAAAGCGTAATATGCCATCGTTTCCAAAACTCTTTGAACGAGCCCGAAAGATAAGGTCTCCGAAAATTAAGCGTCAACCGGAATCCGAAAAGCCGGGCCGTGCCTATGGCTATTTCGGAATAAGCCGAGAAATCCAGATACAACTGGAAAGCAAAAAAGAGAACTCCCATAAGAGCGGGAAGTCCCGCAGCTTCCGCCGGATTTGCATAAACTCCGTCCACATAAATTCCAAGCCTGTCCGCCACGACGATTTTTTTGAAAAAACCGGAAACCATCAATATCAATCCGTATCTCGCATCGTCGTAATCGAATACTTTGGGAGAAGCAAACTGCGGCAAAAGGTTTCTCGCTCTCTCAATCGGCCCGGCTACCAACTGAGGGAAAAAGGCGACGAAAGCCATGAAATCGAACAATTTTCCCGTGGGTTCCAAACGCTTATAATATACATCGAGGGTATAGCTAAGCGATTGAAAAGTATAAAAACTAATTCCCACGGGAAGAATGATATCCAACGTTCCGCAGTCGATATCCCTTCCTAAAAAACGAAATACGGAAACGAAACTCTCTATAAAGAAATTACAATATTTGAAAAAAACGAGAACCGAAAGATTTACCGCAAAGCTCAGTATCAACAATAATTTCCGCCTTTTGACATTTTCGCCGGGCGTAAGATGTATGAAATGCGCCAGAAAAAAATCCGAAACGGAAGTAAGCGCAATCAATCCCAAAAAACGCCAATCCCAAAATCCGTAGAAGACATAACTTGCCGCCAAAAGAAAAATGTTCCGCCACCTGATATTTTTCGAAAACACCAACCAGTACAGTAAAAATACGAGGGGAAGGAATACGGCAAAATCGAAGGAATTAAACAACATATCGCATATTTTTCATATTTGCATACAAACTTATAAAAGTAAAACAATAATAAAAACCGACATAATATTTTATTCCCGATATTTTAAATATTGCGCCGAACTATTTGTATTTTTTTATTTTTCCCCTTATACTTGCATAAAAGTCGCTACAGACAGAGAAGAAAATGATATCGCCACAATTAAGTCCTTACAGCAACAATTGACGAACCGAAAAAATATAAACAACACTCGATATACACTTTAAATCGCTTTGAAATGAAAAAAAACATATTCTTATCCGGCATTATTTTCATCGTAACTTTTTGTTTTACAGGATGCTCAAAACATGTCGATAAAAATAAAGAAATAACATTATCCACGGATTATTACTGGTACAAAGGGGAAAAAATCGAATTATCGAAATCCCGGAGCAAAAAATATATTTTATTTAAAACGGGGGATGAACAAGCTGTCAGAGCCTCTCTGAAAAACAACACCTCCTACATATCCGGGAAAGTCGTTTTAGCATTAAATTTTCTAAATCCGGAGAGCGAAAAAGAGCAGGCAGAATGGAAATGGATGATTGTAGAGGACCGGAATATGCAGAAAAGCATACCGGAAATCATTTACGATGGGCCTTGTTTTATCTCGAAAGAAGGTAAGGAATTGACATTAAGTCATCTCTTTTATGTGAAATTAAAAAATACCGGAGATTTATCCCAACTGCAAAAGACAGCTTCCGTCAATAAGGTGGAAATCCTCGGAAATAACCGAAACATACCTTCGTGGTATACATTGTCGTGCACTAAAGAATCGGCCGGAAATGCTCTCGAGATGGCAAATAAATTTTATGAAACCCATTTGTTTTCCGCTGCCGAACCGGACTTGATGAGCGATGATATACCCACACAGACAAACAAATAATTAACATATAGTTAAAGTAAAATATCATTCGCCTCAACTCAATCTTATCGGGATAATATAAAAATACGATATCCGAAAATGCAAAAAAGACATTTGGATCGAAGCATTTATTTTAAGGAATTAGCCAATACCTCGCGGGAATTTTATGTGGACTATATCCGCCGTTTCGTATCTGTAGCCAAGGGATGCAGGGTATTGGAAATCGGATGCGGAGAAGGAGGCAATCTCCTGCCTTTTGCAGAAAGCGGTTGTGAAATAAGGGGCGTAGATATTGCGGAGCATAAAATCATCAATGCCCGCAATTTTTTCTCCGCATCGGGATATCCGGGCATATTCATCGCCATGGATTTTCTGAAAATGGAAATCCCTTCCGAAAAATACGATTTGCTGTTGATACACGATGTTATCGAGCATATTCCCCTATCCGAAAAAGAAGCCTTTATAAGACATGCCAAAGCATTCCTAAAAGCAGACGGAATCATGTTCTGGGCATTTCCCGCATGGCAGATGCCATTCGGAGGTCATCAGCAGATGTGTCGCAGCAAAATCGGTTCCCGTCTCCCCTTTTTTCATCTTCTTCCTAAGGCGGCCTATGCTTTTACACTGAAAATATTAGGAGAAAATCCGGATTGCATCCGGGCTTTGATAGAAACGAAACGGGACAGGGTGACCATAGAAAAATTCGAAAAACTTCTGAAGAAAAACGACTGCATCATTATCGACCGCCGTCTGTGGTTTATAAACCCGCACTATCGCCAAAAATTCCATCTGAAGCCCCGGAAACTCAATCCGTATATTTCGAAAATCCGTTATATCCGGAATTTTTTATCCACCTCCTGCTTTTATATCGTGAAAATGAAGGAGAATTCATAAAGCGGAATTTTTCCCGCCATTCAGACCTCAATTTTTCACAGGGCAAAGAAGACGTAATCCGCCCTCTATTTTCAACTGGGCCATATTCCCGTTCCTCAATTCCAATGTTGCGGATACGGAAGTTTTTCCTTCGAGTTCCGGAATTCCCCGGGATTTTATGCCGATATCCGCTTTTTCTCCCGGTTTGAGCTTATCCGATACGGCATGCATCATAAGATATTTTGCGTAAGGCGATTTGATATCGTCCGAAAGCCAAATCAAATCGGCTTTTCTCGCCTTATACTTGGCCTTCATCATATTCTTCCCGGATTCGTCGTATAGTCCCGCCTCTCCTTCGAGAGGTTGCACGGGTTTGGCGGTTACCTTCACTTCAAGAGTCGCCTGACGGGAATCCGAACGTATCGTAAACACCACCTCTCCGGGCTTCAAAGCTTTTACTACGATTTTCTCTCCTTCAAAGAGAATTTCGGCAAAAGCGGAATTCGGGCTAACGCTATAATTCCCTCCTCCGTTTTTTATCGCTACGGTATCGGTTTTTCCTTCTTCGACGCTTATCGACGTTTTCTCCAATTCGAACTTTGCAAGGGGAAGCGGTCCGGAATTCTCGTCTTTCTTACAATTGCTCAAGTTCAGTATAATCAGTCCTGCAAATAGGGTTTGTAATATTCGTTTCATTTTTCTATTTCATTTCTCCGGTAGTCCGGAAATAATTATGGGTATTTTCTATGATTATTCGGCTATCTCCAATTCATACGAGATTTCCTGCCAGGCTTTTCCGTTCCCGTTCAAAGTTACGACAAGACGGAAGTTTCCGCTCTCGGAAAAAGTAAGCGTTTTCTTTTCTTCGTCCACCGTCAGGGATTTGTCGATGACGGTTTTACCGTTCACCGTCTTTTCGAGACGATAAGAGAATCCGGTATTTTCGTCTTCCACATCCGCCCAGTAAATCGGGAATGGCCGATTTTTTTCGATACGCGAAATATTCAAAAGATGCGGCACTTTGAATTCTTCTTTCGAGCGGTTCACGATTACTCGTACGCTTGCCGTATATTTCCCGTCCTTGGTGGTTGCAGCGATATCGGCGACACCTAAACTATGGGCTTTTATCTCCCCTTCGGCATTTACCGATACGACGGCATCATCTCCCGATTTCCAGTCGAGGGAAGGAAGTGTTGCTTCAGCGGGTTCCGCAACGGGAATCAGCCGTTCGGAAGCCCCGACGGCGAGAGTGACATGCGATTGCTTGAAATATATGCCCGTTAAAGATATGTCCTTTACTACTTTTATGTTGACGGAAGCCTGAGGATATTCGGCAACGTCATCGTCCGAAGTCGCGGTAATCGTCGTTTCCCCCGCATCCTTAGTCCGTACGACTCCTTCGGAATCGACCGTTGCCACTTTCGTATTGCTCGAATTCCAACGTACCGTCTGCACTCCGGCATTGGCGGGAGTAATAACCACCGTAAGTTTTTTCCGGGAATAAGGCTTAAGAATTTGATCTCCTTCTTTTATCTCGATTTTTTCTACCGGTACGACAACCCGAATACGTATCGAAGTGCTCACCGCACTCCCATCCGTAGCCGTAGCCGTAATCGTAGCTTCTCCTATTTTCAGAGTGGAAATTTCTCCTTTTTGATTAACGGAAACGATATCCGGATTATCGGATTTCCATAAAAAAACCTGATTCGTAGCATTATACGGCTCCACCTCTCTTGGAATATAGAAATTCTTCAAACCCAATCCAAGGACATTGCTGGGAAGTTGCAACTTTATTTTCTCAATAAGCCGGACAACGGTAACACGAACCTCCGCATATTTTCCGCTTCCGTCCGTAGCGGTCGCTCTTATAAGAGCAGAGCCCGGTTTTTTAGCTCTTACCCGTCCGTCGCGTACTTCAGCTACCTCTTCATCGTCGGAAGTCCATTTAAGTTTTTTTTGAGTCGCAGTCTCCGGAAGAACCGTGGCTGTAAATACTATCGTTTTACCCACCGGGACAGAGGTATCGTCCTGGTCTATACTAATGCTTTCGACAAGCACATTGTCGGCAGTCCGTTCATAGGGAAAAACCCTTGCTCCGGTTCCCGACAGCGATCCGGATTCCGGTATTCTCCCATCGAACATTTCCCCACAAACCGCTCCCGCACGAGCGGCATTCATTCCCATACACAGAGTAAGGGAAATCAATATAGTTTTCATATACGTATTAATCTTCATATGTTTTAATTTTTAAGTCCGTATTTTTCCGCAAAGAAAAAACGGGGTACAAATATATGCAATCTCTGAAAATATGAAGAAATAACTGCCGATTTTTTATTATACGGATTCAATTAGCAGTTGCGAAATACCGGCACTCTTAATTTTGAAATCGGAGAAAATCCGGTTTTCCATGAAAAACATGTATATTTGCAGAGATATAAAAATTGTCAATCGAAAATCAAAGGTTATGGCTAAAAAAGCGGAAGAGTTTTTTCACAATAAAGAAAATAAATGGAATTGCTGTCAAGCCATTTTAAAACATTTTCAAAAAGAGGCGGGGTTAAGCGACGAAGAAATCGAAAAGATGTACCGTCCTTGCGGAGGAGGGAAAGCCGAAGGCGGATTATGCGGTGCCCTTTATGCCGGAGAAATCCTGACACGGCAATACGGTATGCCTTCGATAAAAAACAGTTTTCGTTCCGTTGCCGGAGGAATCACCTGCAAAGAACTCAAAGGGGAATTGAAATTCCCTTGTGTGGAATCTATTCGCCTGGTGGAAAAACTTATGACCGAAAACTTCGAAAACCTCAAAGAGGAAAATGTTTCGACAGTTCGAAAAGAAGGATAAATCTTACTGCACCATACGAATCTCCGACCCGAATAACCGCCGAGGAAAATACACTTGACATACGTACTGCCGCAACAGCACTCACAGATAATTGAACCTCCATGCCCGATACCGCTTTTATAAAAGCCCTATTCGAAAAATCATTCCGGAAATTTTTCTCGGAGTTTTTCGTATTCCTGTTCGTCTTTTTATGTTCCTTTTCCGTCCTCGTATGGGCGGACATCTTATTTATCGATTCGTTAGACATCGGGAAAAAGCTGCTTTTGGGATTTTGTTCCTCCCTTTTGGCCGGAATGGCATCGGTCTTTTTATGCACTCTTTTTAAAGGTCGTCTGCTCACGACGGTAAAAATTATAATACTGACCATCGTCTCCGTTTTATTCGTGACCGAAACCTTCCTTCTGAAATCCTTCGACACCCTGCTGACGAACTTCATCGCCTCGGTAATCTTAGGCAGCAATCGAAACGAAGCCTGCGAATTAATGAGTCAAACAATGGGAATCAAAGTCATTCTCTTCCACGGAGCCCTGTTGTTTTCCGTATTTGCCCTTTCTTTTTCGATAAACCGTTTTCTCATCCCCCGGCTTCTCAAATTCCGGCTTATGCAATGGATGTTCGGACTCGCATTATTCGCTTCGGTAAGTTGTGCCGGATATCATATTTACGTGTATCACAAGACCTATCATTTGGGGATACGGCATTATTTCCAAATTTCCTCTCCGACACGGGCGTTTTTCTCCTTTAACGATGCCTGGAAATCCCTTCGCCTCATATCCGAACGTGCCCGTTCCTTCGGGAATCATTCGCCCAAAATCCTAAAAAACGATTCGGATGTTCCTAACGTCGTCTTTATTATAGGAGAGTCCCTGACAAAAAAATACCTCCATTGCTACGGCTATCCCCTGCATACGACCCCTTGTATGGATTCTCTGATTTCACGAAAGGAAATGGTGATTTTCTCGGACGTAATAGCCTGCGCTCCGTCTACCGCCCTCGCCGTATCCAGAATATTCTCCCTCTACTCGAACGACAAAAAAGGCAACTGGTACGACTATGCCCTCCTGCCCTCCGTTATGAAAGCCGCCGGATACGACACCTATTGGATATCCAACCAGGAAAAATCCGGCATTTACGTCAATGAGATTTCCGCTTTGGCGACTTCATGCGATCATGTGACTTATTGTTCGAATCGGCCTTCCGGCGATTTGGCCTTCGTATCCTACGACGAAGCCGTACTTCCTCATTTGAAAAAATCTTCAGGAGACAATAAAATTTTCAATATCGTACACCTTATGGGTTCCCATATATATTACCGGCTGCGATATCCCGAAAAATGGGGCCTGTTCAAACCGGAAGATCTTCCCGAAAACACCTATAGTCAAGAAGAGGCTACTATTTTATCCGAATATCTTAATTCCGTACTGTATAACGACTATATTATCGGGGAAATCATCGATTTCTATAAAAATACGGATGCATTAATCCTCTATGTCCCCGACCATGGAGAATCCATTTTCGAAATTCCCGGAAAATTCGGGCACGGAAGCATCCTCACTCCGAGCACTTTCCAAGTGCCGATGTGCATATGGATGTCCTCGCATTTCCGAAAAAACCATCCGGACAAAGTCGAAAGGATAAACAATGCCGCAAATAAAAAAATCATGACGGATATTTTAAGCGATGCTTTAATCGATCTTTTAGACATACGCATACAGCAAAGCAGACCGGATTTCTTTATTTTCTCTCCTTCATACGATAACGCAAGACGAAGAATTCCCGTCGGCGGGATGGAATTCGAATAAAGTCCGACATATGAATGGCGCATTATATAAAATCAGGTAAATTTGTAATTATATGAGAATTACAGACAACCGAAAAAATATGAGCAGACTGAAAAAAAGTATGTTGAACGCAAGAGTAAACGTATTTTTCTTCTTTCTCATGCTTATAACCGCCTTTTTCTCCCGAAGAATTTTTCTAAACAGCTTAGGTGCGGATTTCCTCGGACTGACGGGAACGATGGAAAGCATTTTGGGATTTCTCAATTTGGCGGAACTCGGAATAGGAGTAGCCGTTTCCTATACCTTATACAAACCGATATTCGAAAACAAAAGGAATGAAATCAATGAAATCGTTTCGGTACTCGGTTTTTTATATCGCCGTATCGGACAAATCGTAGGCGGAATCGGCCTCATCGTAGGCATTTGTATTCCGCTCATATTCCGGAATGCCCCCTTCCCTTCCGGGATATTGTATTTTTCCTATCTCTCGCTTCTAACCTCTTCCCTTCTGGCGTATTTTATCAATTATCATATCGTACTTCTGAACGCCGATCAAAGGAACTATGTCATTACAGCCTATTTCCAAACATCCAATATCGTAAAACTATGCCTTCAAACAGCCATTGCCTATTATACGAAAAACTATTATCTCTGGATACTTATGGAAATGATTTACGGTATTACCTACAGTATTATTATCCGCCGGAAGATTTATAAAATATATCCCTGGCTGCAGACCGATGCGTCCCGAGGCGGGAAAATGCTGAAAAACTATCCCGGGATCATCGTCCGTATCAAACAGATATTCGTTCATAAAATCGGGGAGTTCGTACTCAAACAAACCGATCAGCTTATCATATTCGCCTTCGTTTCCCTGAAAATGGTAGCTTTCTACGGCAACTATACGCTTATTGTCAGCAAGGTCTTTCTTTTTCTCAATAATCTTATGGGAAATACCGGAGCCGGAGTAGGCAATCTTATTGCCGAAGGCAATAAGAAGAGCATTCGCAATATATTCTGGGAACTCATGGCTCTACGCTACATTATGGCTTTCGTCGTTTGTTTTTCTCTTTATCATCTCCTCGAACCCTTTATCGCATTATGGGTAGGACGGGAATACATCCTCGACAAAACGATTCTCGTTTTTTTCATCCTCAATGCCTTTATCCTGTGTACCCGGTGGACGGTGGACGTATTCATAGCCGGATTCGGACTTTTCAAAGATACCTGGGCTCCGTGTACGGAAGCCGGCATCAACCTTTTATTATCCGTTTTGCTCGCCCGTCGATGGGGTATTGCCGGAGTTCTTGCCGGAACCACCGTCAGCACTTTTCTGATCGTATACATATGGAAACCCTATTTCCTCTATCGGGAAGGAATGAAATCTCCGCTTGGAGAATATTGGATATCCGTCGTAAAATATACGGGAATCGGTATCTCGGCATGGTTTATTTCCACAAAATTCATAGAAAATTTCTTTTTTGTCGACCCCTGCAAAGATTATGCGCATTGGTTGCTATTCGCCCTTATCGTAAGCGGAACCATATTTTGCACCTACTACCTCCTCATGCTGGCATGCTCAAAAGGTGTGCGCAATCTGACCTCCCGCATGAAAACCGAAATAATCGGAAGTATTCGGGATAAATTCAAAAGCCGGGATTTCAAATTCCGAAAACGGAATTGAACTTATTGCAACTCCCTCGAAACGATTTCGCATAATACCGCTCCCCGTCTTTCGCAGGTAAACATTTCTTCAATTCTCCGGCCGATGGCATGCCCGGTTGTCTTTTCGGACAATGCCGAGTAAATAGCCCGAACGATTTCTTCCGGGGCCTCCCCCCCTACCTTATAACCGTAAGGCCCTGCAACTTCCGGGATTCCTCCGACATTCGAAATAACGGGAATACAGTTGTACAGCATCGCCTCCGCAAGCGAGAGGGAAAAACTCTCGGCTCTGGACAATTGACAGTAAACATGTGCTTTTAAATAATAACAAATCAATTCTTTATGCGGCAAAGGCGGTATGAGTTGCAGATTCGAAGGCAATTCTCCTTCCATCTTCTTTATCAAATCGGGCTCTATTCCTATAGCTATGAAATTCACATTTTCAGCCATGCGACAAACCCGGATAAAACGATCTATACCTTTTATAAAATACTTTTGCCGAGTCCGGACGAGGCTTACACACAAAACCGTTTTTTCCTTATCCCTCTTATTCGCATCGCCGGTTAATTCCGGTACGAGAGAAATTCCATTGTACACGACAACAGAGGGCGCATCGGGGAGTATTGCCCTTAAAACTCTTTGTACATAAACCGAAACACATAGATTCAAACCGGCATGTTTCATCGAATATTTCGCCATATATCCTCTTACGGGATTAGTGAAGCTTCCGTATTTATATTGCCTGAACCGGGACACATCGTATCCTCCGATGACAAGAAAAGATTTCTTGTGCGCCATTTGAGAAAATAGGATCGGCAAACAGGAGTGATAATCGGCAAACCATATGTAAACGGCATCGAATTTCCAAATCCTGAAGAGAAGATAAAAAAAAGCCCGCACGAGAGAAAGTACCAACTTCAACCGGGATGTTTCAACCGCATGAAATCTATGTACTTCAGCTCCGGCATTCTCGAATATTTCGATATCTTGTTTTACGAAAACAGAAAGAGAGGAATAAACAAACAATAATTTTTTACCCTCAAGTTTTTTATATAATTCAGGCATCTCAATACAAAAAGAAAGACGATTAATACAAAACGGCATTTATAGGCAGCCAACATCAAAATAATCTCGGATTTCAAAGGCAAATCCATTTTTCTTATCAAGGGTTTCAATTCCGGATACAACCCCATATATTCTTTCGAAGCGAAAGTGCCCCGGAGGATTCTTATCTTCTTCAAAGCCTTAAACCGATTCAACACTTCTTCATATTCCGCTCCATCGGGTAGCGAACTGAAAAAAACTTCGAGATCTTTTATTACGGCCACCATATCCTCCGCATTCTTACGGGAGAATGCCGCAGTTATGGAAGAAACATTATACCGCACATAATGGTAAAGCGGTTTATCGACCCGGGCATATTTATCCGCATAATACACGAACTTGGCGGAAAAAGCCAAATCCTCTCCCATACACACGCCTTCCAAATCCGGAAGTGCCGTCCTGTCGATAAGACTTCTTTTTATCAGTTTATTCCATAAGGCGGAGAAAACAAAAAAGATATCGGCAATCGCCTCTTTTTTATCTTCGGAAAAAAATACTTTCCTTTCGAACCTCTTGCCCTCGGCAGTTTCTTCATAGTAATGAGAACATACGATATCCGCACCGGTACGCACAGCCTCGGCATACATAAGTTCCGCCATATCCGGTTCCGCATAATCGTCGCTGTCGACGGACATGCAAAAAATCCCTTTAGCGGCCTCGAATGCCGTTCGCCGAGCCGCATATATTCCTTTGTTATAAGGATGACGGATAATACGTACGGCATCCCGCCTCTGCGGATAAAGCGCCGCTACGGCTTCCAACTTTCCGATGCTGTCGTCCGGTGAAGCATCGTCCACGAAAATATATTCCATATCCTCAAAGGTCTGGGAGAAGAGGGAATGCGCACACCGCTCTATAAAAGCGGATACTTTGTAAACCGGAACCAATACGGAAATCTTAGGCGTATGCGTCATCGGGGGAAATTTCGTTCAACAAACCGTACCGGACAAAGGTAGGAAAATATCTCTTGAATTATTCGATTATATCTCGTAACTTTGTGAATCATCATACAATGGGATTTTATGAAAAATCTACACTTAAACTCTTGGGGAATACATATTTTCGCACTTCTTTTATTTTCCGTTCTGAGTTATATTTACTGTTTCCCGCTTATAGAGGGGAAACGGGTGGATCAATCCGATATCACATCTCATATAGGAGCCGCCCGGGAAAGCAACGAATACCGGAAGACGGCAAACGAGGAGGCTCTTTGGACGAACTCCATGTTCGGAGGAATGCCTACGACCGTCATCAGCATGAGACATAAAGGGAATCATCTCGAATACATATACGACCGCCTGTTTCTCGGTACAAGACCCGCAAGTTATTACATCCTCGCTTTTGTCGGCTTTTATCTCCTTATGCTCAGCATCGGCATATCTCCGTGGGTATCCCTTATAGGAGCTCTCGCATTCGGATTATGCTCCTATAACTTCCAAATCATCCAAGCCGGACATAACGGAAAAATGATTGCCATTGCTTTCATGCCCTGGGTTTTAGCCTCGATAATCTATTCCTTCAAAAAAAATCCGTGGATAGGGGCGACCTTATCGGGTATCACCCTGACCTTCGAAATCATTGCCAACCACCCTCAAATAACATACTATCTCGGAATCATCGTAATTTTCTATTTGGCAGCGGAATTATATAATGCCGTCAAACAAAAGACCCTCGGAAAATATTTTAAAACTCTCTCCTTATTGTTTATCGGTTTTATTCTTGCCTTGGGAGCAAACACAAACCACTTGTGGTCTACATGGGAATACGGAAAATATTCCATACGAGGAGGGTCGGAACTACAAAGTAAAAATACGAAAGGACTGGAAACGGATTATGCCCTGGCATGGAGTTACGGTGTGGAGGAAACGCCCAACCTGCTTATTCCCAATTTCAACGGAGGGGCATCGAACGGAGCTCTAAACAGGAACTCCCAAACCTACCGAACTTTAAAAAATGCGGGCTTATCGGATTCGGAAGCAGGAAATATCGTAAAAAACATGCCTGCTTACTGGGGTCCCCAACCTTTCACATCCGGTCCCATGTATTTGGGTGCCGTAAGCATATTCCTTTTCATACTATCTCTTTTCCTTATAAAAGGGCCGTGGAAATGGTGGATAGTCGGGGTCTCCGTTCTCGCCATCCTTTTGGCATGGGGAAAACACTTTATGCCCGTTTCCCGTTTTTTCTACGAATACGTACCCCTTTATAACAAATTCAGAGCTCCCTCCATGACCTTAGTCATCCTCCAACTTACGATTCCGCTTATGGGATTTTACGCTCTCGATAAAATATACAAAAAAAAATATGCGAAAAACACGTCGCTCAAAGCCCTGAAAATAGCTGCCGGAATAACGGCAGGCCTGTGCATCCTCTTCGCCCTGCTCCCCGATATAGCCGGCGATTTTACGAATACGGCGGATACCCGTCTCCCCGATTGGATGCGTACCACGCTCCCTGCGGACAGAAAAAGTCTGCTCCGTGCCGATGCTTGGCGCTCCGCCGGCTTTATCATCGCATCCGCTCTCCTCATCCTCTCGATTATAAAAGATAAAATACCCCCAAAATACGGTCTCCCGATTTTAGGCCTATTGATTCTTCTCGATATGTGGACTATCGACAAACGCTATTTGAACGATTCCCACTTCCAAACGCAAAAAGAAATAATGACGGCATTCCAACTCCGGCCGGCAGATAAGGAAATATTAAAAGACATTTCTCCGAACTACCGAGTATTGGATCTATCCGTAAATACTTTCAACAACTCCACAACCAGCTATTTTCATAAAACCATAGGAGGGTATAGTGCCGCAAAACTCCAACGTTATCAGGACCTGATAGACTATTGCATTATTCCCGAGACAGAGGAGATAATAAAGAATATTAAAAAAAATATTTCCGACTACGGCACGGATTCCGTCTTCCTCAAAACGGGAATAATCAATATGCTGAATACTAAATACGTGATTACGAATCCCAATATGTCTCCCATTCGCAACCCTTACGCATTCGGAAATGCATGGTTCGTAAAAGAGATAGGATTTACATCCTCCCCTCAAGAGGAAATTGCAGGCCTCATGCATATAAATCCTAAAAATACGGCTTTGGTCGACCGGAAATACGAAAAATTCCTATCCGATATCGCGTACGACACCATATCCGACATAAAGCTTATAAGCTATTCTCCCAATAAAATAGAATACAAGGCACATACATCCGGCACCCGACTGGCCGTATTCAGCGAGATCTTCTATCCCAAAGGCTGGAAAGCCTATGTAAACGGAAAAGAAACTCCCATCATATGCGCAAACTATGTATTGAGAAGTATCGTGCTTCCCGAAGGGGAACATTCCGTTAAATTCGAATTCCGCCCGGAATCTTATTTCAAAGGAGCGAAAATATCGGGAATATCTTCCTTCATTCTCATTATCGTCCTTATCGGAAACCTCGCCCTGTGTTTGACGAAAAAAACAAAAATCATCGGCGGAAACTTTTTCCGAAAAAGCGGATACTCCCGCACAAATCCTAATGCAAACAAAAAAACAAAGTTATGAATCCTTTAATTCGAATCTTTTTATTCTCATTCGTACTCATCCTTGCAACGGGATGCGAAAAAGTCGAAAAGCTCAGCGACGAATCCGGAGTATACGATGTAAATGTCCGAGCCATAAAACCTGAAGATGTAGAAATAGGAAATGCCAATATCATCAACAATAAGGATATAGTCATCGAAATACAGGCCCGGACAAACATCTTTCCTCTAACCTTGGGTATTAACCTAAAAAAAATACGAGGTACCGACAAAATTATCGGAATAAACGGAGACAGCATTCAATTCAAAAACGGCTTCGATACCCACGAAATCTATTCCATAGCTCCGAGCGGAGTTCCGCAAAAATACACGATAAGACTTTCTCCCATGGATTCGGGAGCGGATATTCTTATGGCGCAAGCCAGAAATGATGAAGGCCAAGAAATTACGACAAGAATCAATCATTGGAATTCGGAAGTGCATTTCATAATCGAAAAAGCCGTATTCCCTTTTAGAGCGCATCTTCAAGTCTACTTATCTCCCGATGCGCAAAGCGACATATCCCGCTCCATCGTTTTTGAAGATATAAATACGGAACATTCTTTTACAATAGTTTCCGCAAATGGAAAAAAATCCAAAAAATGGACGTTTAAAATAAATTATAACCCCCAAATTCCGAATTCCGACTTTGAAAAATGGATTAAGAAATCCACTTTTCTTACGAAATACGACGACATCGATCCCATAGAACCGAAGTGCGGATGGGCCACCGCCAACAATTCCTTCGTTCAAGGCACGAATCCCATAGAATATAACGGAGGCAAAGCCGTAGAAATCACTACCAGCAAACAAATTAATCTATTGGGAGAATTTGTCGCCGCAGGCACTTTATATACGGGTTATTTCGAAATGAATATGAATACCGACGATCCGAGATCGATGACTTATTTCGGTATCCCCTTCACCTCCAAAATCCGTTCGATAAGACTGGAAGCCAAGTACAAATCGGGAAATAAGATGCAACAGGCGATAAAAGACGGAAACAAATATAAAATAATCGATATAGAAGATAAAAATGCTCGGGACTACGGTCACATATGGGTCGAGCTTATCCGTTATAACGGGTCCGTCCCCTTGGAATACCACGGGAAACCTACGGAAGGAGTCGTCGTTATCGGAAAAGGAGAAATGATATTCGACGGAAACAACCCGGATTACAACAGATGGCAACGTATAGACATCCCGATTATCTATAACGACGATTCCTTGCCGACACATATAGTCATCGTGATGACTTCCAGCAAGGAAGGAGATGTTTACAAAGGAGCTATCGGAAGCTCGCTATGTGTAGATAATGTAGAACTTATATATTAAAAACATGAGAAATACAATACTCTTTTTCATATTTTTCTTTCCTGCCGTCGTATGGGGGCAAGGAAACGAACATATCGAAAAAAAAGGCAGTTTAGGCGTACATATGGGTACGGATATAGGGGGCGCTATCCCTTTCCCTTTTAAGAATATCCCCGAAAAAATAAATGCTTATCCGCAAATAACTCTCGCTTTAGGAGGGAGATTCGCATATACGGTATCGGATAAATGGGGAGGAGGTATGGAGGTAACTTATAAAACCGTGAAGACAAACTCGGATGCCCGGCTCACCAATCAAAAATTCCAGGATGAAAATGCCATCAGTTTTTTTACCGGAACGGCGGAATCTCATTTATCGTTCACGATGGTGGAGATTCCGATATATGTAAAATACAATTTTAGAAATAAACGCGACCGCATATTAGCCGGTCCTTATTTCTCCTCTATGGTAAAGACAAAATTCGTAAACAAACCTCGGAAAGGCTTCAACGGGCCCCGGGAGAACACGGTAGAAACAATAATATCCGATGACCCGAAAAGTCCCAATTATATGTCCGATATGGATTTTACCGACTCCATGGACTCTTGGGATATCGGAATCATGGGCGGATACGAGAGGAAGATAACGAATCAGGTAGACCTCGGATTGAGGATTTCATGGGGATTTAAAGATATATTCAAGCGAAACAACAAATATTTCGACTACAGCATGAGACATATAAGAGGCAGTCTCGTAATCAGTTACAAACTCATCAATTTCAAAACACCGAAACTCCTGTAAATTGCGGCAAACACTCAGGAAGCCGCCACCATTTTATATATTTTGTCTCCCCTCCGTACTTTCCCGGATACGGGGAGAGAAAATACATCTCCTTTCCCGACCCGAGGAATAGGAGTCAATTCGAGACGGAGTTCCGTTACGATACATTCCACGACTCCCGTAGCGGGTCCGACGACAATTATTCGATCGCCTATCTTAAGATCGTAAGCCTCCAATTTACATTCGGCTACTTTAAGATTCGAAAAATAATTGGTAACCTTACCCACATACTCCCGACGGAGGGTAGCTTTGGAACCGTAGACTTCGCTCCATTCTCCAAGCCTTTGTCCGAGATAATACCCATCCCAAAAACCGCGATTGAATACCGTTCTCAACCGGGATTTCCAAGCCTCTATATTTTCGGAACGATAATCTCCCGCCAAACAGGCATTCAATGCCTCATCGTAGCATTCGCAAACCGTACGCACATATTCCGCCGAACGGGCCCTCCCTTCTATTTTGAACACACGCACCCCCGCATCCATAAGTTTGTCGATAAAACCTATGGTGCAAAGGTCCTTAGGCGACATAATATATTCGTTTTCTATATCCAACTCTATTTCTTCATCCCGGTCTTTCACCGTATAAGCTCTGCGGCATATCTGATTGCAGGCACCCCGATTTGCCGAAAGATTCTTCTCGTGAAGACTGAGATAACATTTGCCCGATACGGCCATACACAAAGCTCCGTGAACGAACATCTCGATTTTTATCCTCTCTCCGGAAGGTCCGCAAATATTGTCGGCCTCTATCCTGTCGTATATATCCTTTACCCTTTTCAAAGTCAATTCCCTGGCCAATACGAGCACATCCGCATAACGGGCGTAGAATTTCACCGATTCGTAATTCGTAATATTGCATTGGGTGCTTATATGAACTTCCATTCCTATGGAACGGGCATAGAGAATAACGGCAATATCCGAAGCGATGACGGCAGTAACTCCTTCTTTTTTCGCCACTTGAACGAGATTTTGCATTTTCTCCGTCTCGTTATCGTAAATAATAGTATTCACCGTGAGATAAGCTTTGAGGTTATGCTCCCTGCATATCGCAACTATCGCAGCTATATCTTCGACGCCGAAGTTCGACGCCGAACGCGAGCGCATGTTCAAATCCCCGACTCCGAAATATACGGCATCCGCATGCCCTTGAATCGCAGCATACAAAGATTCGTAAGAACCTACCGGAGCCATGAGCTCGAATGATTTACGTTCCATTATAAAAACCCGGATTTATTTCTCCGCAAAGTTAAGCTTTATAAGAAAAACATCCATGAAGTTCGGACATATTTGTATAATTTATTCTTTTTCTCTATATTTGTTTATCGAAGAATAATTTAATCAAACAACTATGAACGAGGAAGTGAAACTATATCTCGACGATACGAAAGAGCAGATGCAAAACAGCATCTCTCATTTGGAGGAGGAACTTGCCCGAATCCGTGCAGGAAGGGCCAATCCCAAAATATTGAACGGCATTACGGTCGATTATTACGGGAATCCCACCCCCCTTTCACAAGTTGCAAACATAAGCGTTCCCGATCCTCGGACGATTGCAATACAACCTTGGGAAAAAAATATGATTCCGGTTATCGAAAAAGCTATTATGGCTGCCAACATCGGCCTTAATCCGGAGAATAACGGCGATTTGATACGTATCAATATTCCCGTTCTTACGGAAGAAAGACGTAAGGATTTGGTCAAGCAATGCAAAAACATCGGAGAGAATACGAAAATAAGCATAAGAAATGCACGTCGGGATGCCATTGAAAATTTCCGAAAAATGGTAAAAGACGGATTGGGTGAGGACATGGGAAAAGATGCCGAAGACTCCGTTCAAAAACTTACCGATGAATTCAACAAAAAAGTAGACGATATGCTGGTCATAAAAGAAAAGGATATCATGACCATATAAGATTTTCCATAAAATCTTCGAATGATGCGAAATCCGGCGGTCGTGTTTTGCTTTGATATCGAGAGACTGCCGGTGTTTTTACTTCATTTTCAATATTTTTTCTGCCCGCACAAGGTCTTCCGGGCTGTCTATTCCCACGGATTCGTGCTCCGTATACCGCACTGCAATCCGGTAGCCGTTCTCGAGCCAACGCAATTGTTCCAAGGATTCGACCGTTTCCAATTTCCCTGCGGGGAGGTCGGCAATGGCTTCTAAAATATGAGGTCTGTAAGCATACATCCCTATATGTTTATAATAATCGGCACTTTCCACCCAATCGGCTTTTTCCTTTCCCCGGAAATAAGGGATGGGCGAACGCGAAAAATACAAGGCATTTCCTCCGATATCGGTCACCACTTTCACCTTATTGGGATCCGTCACGTCTTCCGTCCCATCGAAACGCTTTGCCAATGTAGCGATATCCACATTCGAATCGGAAAAACAGTCTGCAAGACGGGCTATATCCTCGGGATTTGCAAAAGGCTCGTCTCCCTGAAGATTGACCACCACATCAAAATATTTTTCCCCGTATTTCCGAACGACCTTCCGCATCGCCTCCCTGCATCTATCCGTCCCGCTCCGATGAAATTCCGATGTCATAATCGCCTTGCCTCCGAATGAGAGAACCCGATCGAAAATCGCCGAATCGTCCGTTGCCACATACGTATATTCGGTAAATTTTTCCGCAGCTTCGACTACATGCTGTATGACCGTTTTATCGCCCAATACTGCAATAGGCTTACCCGGAAAACGGGTGGAAGCATATCTTGCCGGTATCAATATCAAGGTATTCATATTCGTATTTATTTCGGGTTGAATATATAATAACCTCAGTGATTAAAAAACATTCGCAAGAAAACTTTTTCTTACGAATGTTGCGATATCAAATAGAATTCCCACTCAATTCAATCCCTTATAGTCGTATGCCCATTTCAAATATACGGACCCCCATGTAAATCCCGCTCCGAATGCGGCAAGTATAATATTATCTCCCTTACGGAGCCGAGGTTCCCATTCGTAAATACATAAAGGAATCGTAGCAGCCGTCGTATTTCCGAAACGCTCGATATTTATCATCACCTTAGCCGGATCCAATCCCATACGTTTGGCGGTAGCATCGATAATCCGGAGATTCGCCTGGTGAGGAATCAGCCATGCCAAATCCTCGGCCTTAAGATTATTCCGTTCCATCATCTCACAGGAGACATCCGCCATTTTCGAAACCGCATGTTTGAACACATGAGGACCGTCCTGGGTAATATAATGTTTCCTTTTCTCCACCGTTTCGGCAGAAGGCGGATTAAGCGAACCTCCCGCTTCCATATAAAGATACTTGATGCCGATACCGTCGGAATGCAAAAGGTGATCTACAATTCCCACATCTTCCGTAGTCGGTTCCAATAGAACGGCAGCCGCTCCGTCTCCGAAAAGAGGGGACGTCGCTCTGTCTTCATAATCCACGATCGTAGTCATTTTTTCGGCTCCTACCAAAATCACCTTTTTATACCGTCCGTTTTCCACATATTGGGTTGCCGTAACCAAGCCGAAAATAAATCCCGAACAGCCGGCGTTCAAATCGAAACTAAAGGCATTTTTTATACCCACCATATCGGAAATGATATTTGCCGTTGCGGGGAAATGTCTGTCGGGAGTAACCGTCGAACAAATCAAAAGATCCACATCTTCGGGCTTAGTTCCCGTTTTTTTCAAAAGTTCTTCTACGGCCCGCGCTCCCATCCAAGCAGTGGCTTTTGCGGGATCTTTCATGATATGACGCTGTTTAATACCGACTCGGGTCATAATCCATTCATCCGAAGTATCGACCATTTTCGCCAAATCGTCATTGGTAATAACTTCTTCAGGCCAATAAGCACCTATTCCCTTTATTGCTGCCCTACATCTTTCCATAAGTATTCATTAAATTACAACTATGCATATACACACAATGCCCCCTGTAAAGACACAAGGGGCAAACAAATTCCGATAACAAAAAGGATTTATGCCACAACTTCTTTTTCTATCGCCAGCTTACCCCTGTAATATCCGCATTCGGAACATACGGTATGATATTTCACAGCAGCTCCGCAATTTGAACATTTGGCCACCGTTGGAGCGGTGATTGCATCATGAGTCCTTCTTTTATCTCTTCTGGTCTTCGACTGTCTTCGTTTAGGATGTGCCATCTCTATAGTATTTAATTGTTAATTATATTTTTAAGTGCGTTCCACCGCGGATCCGTCTCTGACGTCTCGTCTTCCTTAAGCAGATATTTATCCAATATCGTATTCATGAATGTATCGCATTCTCCTTCAGGATGAACAATTCGGACCGGAAGATTAACCATATACAACTCATAGAGGTATGTGCTGAAATCTATATAATCATCCCCAGCCCCCACAACTAAAAAGTCATCCGAGTTCCCGTCTTTCGGATCGCCCTGCTTTACAAACAACTTCATCGAAGCCGCCATCCGGAAATCCACATCTCCCAAACACCTGTCACAAACGGCCTTCACCTCCCCCTCTATCGATATCGTCACCTCCATCAACAATGCGGATTTGTCTATAAGTACACGAGCTTCCAAATTCCCTTCCGTCCCCACAGTCTTTTCGAAACAAGAGAAAAAAGCAGAATCCATCACATAAGAAAATTCATGCTTCCCCTCCTTTAATCCCCTGAAGGCCACTTTATACTCTCTCAACCTGTCCACGGCAGTTTACAATAAAACTCCGCAAAGGTACAAAAAATATTGTAAGTCTGCAGAAAAATACTAATTATTTTATTATCAAAGCGAACCTCCGCCCTTCATTCTTTTCCGAAAGAATCGCCCGGATATCGAATAATCAACGATACTTGGAGCCCGTCGCTTCCTCCTCCAGCATACTGAGATAACTCATATAACGGCTCTCCGCGATTTCGCCCCTCCCCACGGCTTCCAACACGGCACAACCCGGCTCGTCCACATGAATACAGTTATGAAACCGGCAATTATCCGAAATCTTAAACATCTCCGGAAAATAATGAGATATCTCCGCCCTTTTCATATCGAAATTCCCGAAACTTCTCAACCCGGGCGTATCCACTATAAATCCGCCGAAACTCAAACGAAACATCTCTGCAAACGTAGTCGTATGTTTACCCGTATCGTAAGCTTCCGATATGATCGCCGTTTTCAAGGACAATCCCGGCTCCACCGCATTGATAAGCGACGATTTTCCCACTCCCGAAATTCCGGACAAAACCGTAATTCCGTTTTTCAGCACCTCCTTCATTTCGTCAATCCCCTCTCCCGTAACCGCGGAGGTGTGCAACACTTTGTATCCTATGCGCCCATAAAGTTCCGTATAATCTTCCAGACGTTTTCTTTCGGCCTCATCGTACAAATCCACCTTATTGAATATTAAAACGGCCGGAATATCGTAAGCTTCTACGGAAGCCAAAAAACGATCGATAAAAACGGTAGAGGTAACGGGATGCGCCAGTGTCGCAATCAACACGGCCACATCCAAATTCGCAGCAACCACATGAGCTTCTTTCGAAAGATTTGCCGAACGGCGAATAATGTAATTCCGACGCTCCTTAATCCCGCATATCGACCAACTTCCTCTTTCAAAAACGACTTTCACCCAATCTCCGACGGCAACGGGATTTGTCGTACGTATGCCTTTCATACGCAATTTCCCCCTCAAACGAGCATTTACAATCTCGCCTTCCCCAACGACTACCGTATACCAACTACCCGTCGATTTTATCACCAAACCTTCTTCCATAACAATCTTAGAAACATAAGACAATTATACTTAAAATATACGAACCCGGCAATGATTCGAATAAAATTCCCCCCGAAACCACAAAAAAAACAAACAGCCGTCTCAATGACACGCATTAAATGCGTATTAAACAAGCATATAAATATTTTGAATATAATTTAACATCGAAAAAATTTCAAATACCGATAAAAACACTAATTTTGCGTCGTCTTTGAAAAAGATTTTTCATAAGTTTATTGGTTTAGGTTAGTAGTTAGTAAGTGTTTAAGGGTCGGGATTCCGACCCTTTCCTTTAAATACAATAATTAATAATCAAAAAAACACGACACGATGACCGGAATTATCGAATTGGAAAACATGGAATTTTTTGCCTATCACGGATGCTTTGCAGCGGAAAGAAAAGTAGGAAACAAATTCGATGTCTATGTACGAATCGCCTACGACTGTACGGCAGCAGCAGCCACCGACGACATAAATCGAGCCCTGAATTATCAGACGGCATATAAAATCATCAAAGAACAAATTTTTATTCCGTCCAATCTTTTGGAACATTTGGCTCACAGAATCGTAAACGAACTTTATAAAAACTTTCCTCAAACCGAATCCATCCGTATAAAAATCTCCAAACTCAATCCGCCGCTCGGAGGTAAAATCGGAGCTACAAGCCTAAGTTTGGAAGTCGACAAATCCGCAATTTAAAAAGGAAACGAGTTTTCGACAAGGAAATTCGACCGGAGTCCGACGGACTTCAGCCCCGAATTTCTCAAAGAGAAAAAACGTAAAAATTTGGGCATTTCAAAAAAAACACCTACCTTTGCGGAGCAATAATCGATGGTCGGTTGGCCGAGTGGTTAGGCAGCGGTCTGCAAAACCGCGTACAGCAGTTCAAATCTGCTACCGACCTCGAATTTTTCCCGATTTAGATATTTTTTACATTTCCCGAAAACATCGAATTCCGAATACCTTTCGATTTTATTCCCGTCATTTTCGCATTCCCCTGAAAACAATGTTAAAAAAGAATATTCGATTCTTAGAATAATCCGCATTTTCAATTTATTGTCGTAAATTTGCACCCTAAATTGAATTCAAGATGCAAAAACTTAGGAACATCGCCATCATCGCGCACGTCGACCACGGGAAAACGACCATAGTCGACAAGATGATTCTTCAAGGCAAACTTTTCAGAGAAAACGAAAAACAGGGGAAAGAACTTATTTTGGACAATAACGACCTCGAACGGGAAAGGGGAATCACCATTTTATCCAAAAACGTATCCGTAAGATACAACGGCTACAAAATCAACATTATAGATACTCCCGGACACTCGGACTTCGGAGGGGAGGTGGAACGGGTTTTAAATATGGCGGACGGAGTACTTCTCTTAGTGGATGCCTTCGAGGGCACGATGCCGCAAACCCGCTTCGTACTTCAGAAAGCTTTGGGATTGGGCAAAAAAGCAATCGTCGTCATCAACAAAGTGGATAAGCCGAATTGCCGGCCGGACGAGGTACAGGAAGAAGTATTCGAACTCATGTATTCCTTAGGAGCCGATGAAGACCAATTGAATTTCAAGACCGTATACGGAAGTGCAAAACAAGGCTGGATGTCTCTCGATTGGCGAAAACCCACAACCGATATCACGGTACTCTTGGATACGATAATCGAAAACATCCCCGCTCCGCAAACGGGAGCCGGAACACCTCAAATGCTTATTACCTCTTTGGAATATTCTCCTTATATAGGGCGTATTGCCGTAGGCAAACTTTCCCGGGGGACATTGAATTCCGGCATGGCCGTAACCCTGTGCAAAAGAGACGGGAAAACCGTGGAGAAGAAACGCATCAAAGAATTGATGCTGTTCGAAGGATTGGAAAAAACCAAAGTCGAAGAAGTGCATTCGGGAGAAATCTGCGCAATCGTCGGCATCGACGGTTTTGAAATAGGAGATACGATTGCCGATTTTCAAAATCCGGAAGCTCTTACCCCCATCGCCATCGACGAACCTACGATGAGCATGCTGTTTACCATAAACAATTCTCCCTTCTTCGGGAAAGAAGGAAAATTCGTAACCTCCAGACACATTAAGGAACGTTTGGAGAAAGAATTGGAAAAAAACCTCGCCCTAAGGGTAAGTCCGGGCGAAAGCGCCGATTCCTTTATCGTATACGGACGAGGCGTGCTCCACTTAAGCGTACTCATCGAAACCATGCGGCGCGAGGGTTATGAACTTCAAGTAGGTCAGCCCAAAGTCATTATAAAAGAAATCGAGGGCAAAAAACACGAACCCGTAGAGGAGTTGAGCATAGATATTCCGGACGAATATTCCGGCAAAGCCATCGAGATGGTGACAAAACGCAAGGGCGTCCTGCTGAATATGGAGAACAGGAACGAACGCACCGTTATGAACTTCGAAATTCCCTCGAGAGGTATTATCGGGCTCCGCGCATCTCTGCTTACAATCTCCGGAGGCGAAGCTATTTTATCTCACAGATTCAAAGAATTCGAACCCTATAAGGGCGAAATAGAAATGCGTACCAACGGTTCTCTTATTGCAATGGAAACCGGACAAGCCTATGCCTATGCCATCAATAAACTCCAAGACAGGGGAAAATTCTTTATCGCTCCGGGAGAAGAGGTATATGCGGGCCAAGTCATCGGGGAAAGCACCCGTTCGGAAGACATCGTAATCAATGTATGCAAATCCAAAAAATTAACCAATATGCGGGCCAGCGGTTCCGACGAAAAAACCAATATCGCCCCTCCCGTCATATTCAGTTTGGAGGAAGCTTTGGAATACATACAGGAAGACGAATATGTGGAGGTTTGTCCGAAATCCATGAGATTGCGAAAAATCATCCTCGACGAAAACCAACGTAAAAGAATGGAAAAATCCAAAACGAATACGGAAGAATAAGTTTTTCCATATTTTCGAGTTCTACTATTGTTATTGATAAATAAAGAACGTACATTTGCAATAATATCCGGTGTTTATTCGCACAAAAATGCATAAATGAAAAGGGAAACGGGTGAAAATCCCGTACAGTACCCGCTGCTGTAACTTCCGAAAAAAGAATGCATTATGCCACTGTTTCGGATTAAAAACGGGAAGGCGCATTCTTCAGGAATAAGTCAGAAGACCTGCCGGATATTCAATTACCTGCTTTCGGGATAAAAGCACAGGGATTACAGGCTTGCAAACTGTTTTCACCTTTAATTATCCTAAAAATCGAGAGTGAACAAAAATCGCTGTAACTACGAATAATTTTGTTCACTCTTTTTTATAAATACCCATCAAACGAATCAATCCGTCAAATGAGGCTTCGTCCAATTCCCCCGTATAATAAAACTCTATAAATTTTTCTTTATTAACAAAGATCACGACGAACTTATTATTGACATCTCCCAACTTCCAATTCGTACTCAATATATTGGCGGGATCGTAATAAACTTTTATTCCGAGTCTTCCCACTTCCCCGTAAACCACTTCTTCCAAAAGCGCTTTGGATAAAAGCGGGGCATCGTAAAGATTCACTACGGCATAACAACCCATATCCGAAGAATCCATATTTTCACCCATCAAATAATCCACCAATCTCCTATTTTGTCCGGGATGATCGGGATCAAAATAAAACAGCAACAATTTCTTCTCTCCTATCAACGGTAATTGTACGGGTTTTCCGAACTCATCGTACAAAAGGACGGAATCAACGGAATTTCCGATTTGAGAAAAACAGGGGAAAGCAGCAAATATCCCCAAAAAACAAACAAACCAATATCTGATAAACATCATAAAAACCGTTTTTCATATATTACAGCAAAATACGTGCTGTTTTAACCCATTGCATAATATTACCGGATATAAATTCCGCTCCCCTCGCATAATCTCCCTTTTCGAACCGAATAAAAACATCGTTTCCAAAAAAATCTTATCAATTAAACTCTATATTTGCATATGAATTTTCAAACAGGCAAAATGTATAAATTAGCAGTTATCGGAGCCACCGGCGTCGTAGGACAAAAAATAATCGAAATCCTGAAAGAACGGCAATTTCCCGTTCGCACGCTAATACCCGTAGCCAGCAAACGTTCCTTGGGAAATATCGTAAAATTCAACGGAGAAGATATCGGTATAGAAGACTGTGCAGCGGCTCTTTCAAAACGCCCCAACCTGGCCCTGTTTTCGGCAGGTTCGGATGTTTCCGTAAAATGGGCCCCCGAATTTGCAGGCACAGGATGTACGGTCATAGATAATTCTTCCGCATGGAGAATGGATCCTTCAAAAAAATTAATCGTACCGGAAATAAATGCCTCTCTCATTCGAAAAACGGATAAGATTATTGCAAATCCCAATTGCTCTACCATACAGTTAGTCATGGTTATAGCTCCGCTCCACCGGGCTTTCGGCATAAAAAGAATCGTCGTCTCCACCTACCAGTCCGTAACCGGGACGGGAATGAAAGCAATCCGACAATTGGAAAACGAGCGCCGGGGATATATCGGCGAAAAAGCCTATCCCTACCCCATAGACATGAACTGTATTCCCCAATGCGACGATTTTCTCGAAAACGGCTATACCAAAGAAGAAATGAAAATCATAAACGAAACGGGGAAAATCCTCAACGACGCCTCGCTCATGATTACGGCCACTGCCGTAAGAGTTCCCGTAACAGGGGGACATTCGGAATCCGTCAATATCGAATTCTCGCGGGAGGTCTCCGTAAATGCCGTAATCGATTTACTGAAAGCGACGCCCGGAATAACCGTAGAAGACGAACCGGCCGCCGCTAAGTACCCCATGCCCCTAAACGCCCAAAATAAAAACGAAGTATTCGTAGGCAGAATCCGGAAAGACTATTCCCGGAAGAATGCCGTAAATATGTGGATCGTAAGCGACAACCTCCGAAAAGGTGCCGCAACCAATGCCGTGCAGATAGCGGAATATCTTCACGAAAAAAATTTCCTCTAACGATATACGAAAGGATTCGAATTATACGAAATCCCAAACGAAATCCTCCTCGACAATCTTTTGCAAGCCTGCACATACGACAAATCCGGAATAAAGCGAACCGATGAAATTCCCATCCGGATACAAGGGGAGGACGGAAAGACTTTCACTTTCTCCTTCATAGGTTAGGATACGGTAGGCAACCCCTTGCTTATCCGCGTAAAAACGCCTCATCATTTCTCCCAAACGCCCTCCCCTATATTTTACATAAGCCTCCCGAATTGTCCAAAAATCGTAAAAATATTTCTCCGCATCCTCTCCGCCGTTTTTTATAATTTCCAATTCGTGGGAAGAGAAATAACGCCGAGCGACAGGCATCCTCACCCCTCTGTGTTTCTCGATATCCGCCCCCACATCGCCTCGATCCGAAAAAACCGCAATCACATAATCTCCGGAGTGAGAAACGGAAAATGCCCACCCCTCCTTTCGATCGCAAAAAGGTTTGCCGGCTTCGGTCTTTAAAATCCGATAATCATCCTTGGACCAGCCGAAAAAATCCGTAAATACGGAACGCACCATCACCAACCATCCCAAATGCCTCAATCCCGTATGGGGATAAAGCAGCGCATTCCTATACTCATCCTCATAAACATAAGTCTTCAGAGTACTATAAGCCGGAATTCCCTTACCTCCTATATACAACCGCATTGCCCTAAGCATCTTTCATTCGATTTACATATGTTCATCGCATTCAAAGATAACCCATTATTTCATACAAATACAGGTTATTCGTGATTTTCACCTAAAATACCTCTCTCTCTATCAAGCCTTGAAATCCATTTTACAAGCATAACACACAACTTAACGTAAAAAGAAAAAACGTACCGTATCGATTCATCATCTTTCTGTCCGTTTTATTTGCATATTAACTCAGGATACTTTATGTGAGATATTTAAACCGGAAACTCTCGCCACATAAAATAAAAAGAGGACATTCTCTTGGATTTATGGAAATAAATGCTTATCTTTACAACAGAAAAAACATGCTGCAATTGTAAGCAGAACGATATTAACCATAACAAGAATCATGGAAACGAAGAAAAATCCACAAGCAAACCTGGAGAACAAGAGAGTCATGTTCTTTGAGATTGGATTAATCTTTGCTCTTGCTATCATTTTCGGGGCTTTCGAATGGAAAACCTCCGTAAAAGAGAAGGAAGTTATCGAAACGACAACTGCCTTTATAGCAGAAGAAGAGGTTATTCCGGTTACGCAACAACAAATGAAACCGCCTCCACCTCCACCTCCTGCTCCGAAAATAACGGATTTGATCGATATCGTAGATGACGAGATTTCCTTGGATGACGATCTGGATTTGACCAATATCGAAGACGAAACGGATAATCGCGTATTCGGAGACAATACGGACTATACCGGCGGAGGATTCGGAACGGAGTCTACGGGAGAAGAAGCTCCTTTCGTTGTTGTGGAAGAAATGCCGAAACCTTTCGGAAATGTTACGGCATGGATTGCCAAACACACCAAATATCCGATGGTAGCTCAAGAAAACGGTGTTCAAGGCAAGGTTACCGTACAATTCGTCGTCGAAAAAGACGGCAGCATATCCAATGTAAAAGTATTGAAGGGGGTCGATCCGTCCTTGGACAAGGAAGCCGTACGCGTAGTATCCAGCATGCCCAAATGGACACCCGGTAAACAGCGCAACAAGCCCGTAAGAGTTTTCTTCACTCTTCCGGTAGTATTTAAAATAAACAATTACTGATTTATGCTCGCTTGCAGACGGAGGACTGACATGCAATGTCGGTCCTCTGTTTTGTATTTAACGGAATATGAGTAAATTCTATTATACCGCCAAAGAAAAAGAAAAGGCCGTTTTAATCGGCGTAATTCGTCAAAACGGAAGTACGAATGCCAAGCAAATAATGGAACATCTCGAAGAACTCTCTTTTTTGGCGGAGACGGCAGGAGCCGAAACCGTAAAAATTTTCACACAAAATTTGGATACCCCCGTTCAGTCCACTTATATCGGTAAAGGAAAATTGGAGGAAATCGGCCGCTTCATCGAGAATAATCCCGTAGATTTAATCATATTCGACGATGAACTCTCGCCCACTCAAATACGCAATATCGGTTCCCGCTTCAAGGGACTGAAAATATTGGACCGCACCAATCTTATTTTGGATATATTCGCCAACAGGGCCCGTACGGCCAATGCAAAGACACAGGTGGAATTAGCGCAATATCAATATATGTTGCCCAGGCTCACGGGGATGTGGACCCACCTTGAGCGCCAGAAAGGAGGAATAGGCCTCAGAGGTCCGGGAGAACGGGAAATAGAAACCGACCGAAGAATCATACGGGATAAGATTGCTCATCTGAAACGGGAACTCGAAAAAATAGACCGTCAGAAAAGCATACAGCGCAAGAACAGAGGCAATTTAGTGCGCGTCGCTTTAGTGGGTTATACCAATGTCGGGAAATCCACCCTTATGAATCTTTTGAGCAAATCGGATGTTTTTGCCGAAAACAAACTTTTTGCAACCTTAGATACGACCGTAAGAAAAATCGCCATCCGGAATGTTCCTCTGCTCCTATCCGATACGGTAGGATTTATCCGTAAACTCCCCCATAATCTCATCGATTCCTTCAAATCCACTTTGGACGAAGTCCGGGAAGCCGACGTCATCGTCCACGTAGTGGATATCTCTCATCCGTTTTTCGAAGAGCAACTCAACGTCGTCAATGAAACATTGAATGAAATCTTAAACGGGAATACAAAACCTCAACTAACGGTTTTCAACAAAATCGATGCTTTCGAATACGAAGAGAAAGAAGCCGACGACCTCAGTCCGAAAGAAAGGAAGAACTACAGTATGGAAGAATTAAAAAACATGTGGATATCCAAAAACACGACTCCTTCCGTATATATATCCGCCAAAAACAAAGAAAATATCGAGGAATTGAGGGAAAAACTATATGTTATCGTAAAAGAAATCCATGCCGCAAGATTTCCCTATAACGATTTTCTCTATACGGAAATAAAAGATCTTGCGGAAGAATAAACTTCCGAACGACTCCCTCTCGACTACCGAAAACTTTCGCATTCTACGCCATCCGGTAAATAAATCGCATACAATCGTACGACAAAATGCGACGAAATAGAAAAAATATTATAAATTTGCTGTAAATCGCATTAAAATAACAATATATAGGGAATCGAGTTTTAAAATTTCCCTGCAAAACGGGAAGTATCCGAAAAAGTATTTACAAAAAACAAGGTATAGAATAGGAAAAATATATAAACTCAAAAAACGAATTGTCGGACGACATTAAAAATCGAAAAAATGCAACCGGATGCCGGAGACTGTCCACACAGGCATCGCCATTAATGTCGCTCAAGAAAAATGATAATCAGGATTAAAGGTATATGATAAAGAAAATAATCATAAAAATTCTTTTGGCTTTGATGGGAGTCGCATTTTTATCGGTAGTCGTCGTACAATGGCTATGGATAGAACACGCCATACAGGAAAAAGAAGACCGATTTTCCACCCAAGTATACGGAGCATTGGAAAGGGTTGTCAGCAAAATAGACGAGATAAATTACATCCAGTACATATGGGAAATGCAACAACATCTCGGACAACTCCAGGATTATAACGACCATATAACCACCGATAGAGAAAGTTCCGGCAATTGGAACTCCCAATATCTCTATAATTTTCTATCGCAGGACATGGACCGTCTTTACGGTCAAAGCAGTCTCGTATCCCCTCCGAACACGCATCCCCGATCGGGGAAAGGCAAATTCGTAAACCAACAATTCATCATGCAAACGATTCGTTCCATCGGAAGCAATCGTGCGGATACCGCCTCTCAACAGGAATTATACGAAAGGATGAACAATCTTATGATAAAAGTTTTAAAAGATTCGGATCCTCAGAATGCCTCTCTTGCCAAACGAATGAAAAATATAGACTTAAAATCTTTTCTAAGCGAATTTTTCGCCTATGCAGGCATCAACCTCTCTTTCAGATACGATATTCTCAATAAACGCCAAATCCTCGAACTTCAAAACAGAAGAGCGGCAAAAAACTTCTACTACATCGAGCTTTTCCCTCTCGATTACATAAAAAAAGATTTCTTTTTATGCGTACAATTCGACTCCATTTTGCCGGAAATACTCAACAACATGGACTGGATGTTTTTAGCCTCGGGATTTTGCGTAATCGGTCTCGTTTGCGTATTCATCATTACCATCGTCATCATTATGAGGCAACAAAAATTATCGGTCATAAAGAACGATTTCATCAACAATATGACCCATGAATTCAAAACGCCGCTCGCGACGATTTCATTAGCGACCTCCGCACTTCGGAAAGAAAAAGTCATTAAAGACGTAAACCAAATTTATAAGTTTACCGACCTCATCAAATCGGAAAATGAACGCATGAATAAATATGTGGAACGGATTTTGCAGCAAGCCAAGATGGACAAAGGAGAATTGCATCTGAACAAAACCGATGTCGATATTAATACGATGACAAAGGAAGCGGTACGGCTTTTCTCCCTCCAGATACAGGAAGCCGGAGGTATTATCGAGCAAACTTATGCCGAAGGCAGCTACTTCATCTACGGAGATGAAGTGCATTTATTGAATGCTATTTGCAATTTGATAGACAATGCCATAAAATACTCGGGAGGTCCGCCTCATATCGAGGTTTGTACGAAAAAAGAGAAAAACGATATCGTCATTGAAATTAAAGATCATGGAATAGGAATTTCAAAAGATGCGCAAAAAAAAGTATTTAAACGGTTCTACCGTGTAAGTACGGGAAATATACACGATGTCAAAGGTTTCGGTTTGGGGTTGAGTTATGTGAAGAATATTATAGAATTGCATAACGGCAACATATATCTTTCCTCGAAAAAAGGGAAGGGCACTTTGATAAAAATAGTTTTTAAATTGATATAAAACATATAATAATACACGATTATGGCACATAAAATCTTATTGGTCGAAGACGACCCATGTTTCGGTTCCGTACTAAAATCCTATTTGGAGCTTTCCGATTACGAAGTAACTCTTTGTACGAACGGTTCCCAAGGCCTCGAAGCTTTTAAACAAAACAAATACGACATCTGTCTTTTGGATGTGATGATGCCCGAGATGGACGGTATTACCTTGGGGCATAAGATACGGGAATTGGCACCCAACATTCCTTTCATCTATATAACGGCAAAAAACCAAAAAGAAGATATGAAACTCGGATACGAAGCCGGGGCCGACGATTATATATGCAAACCTTTCGATTCGGAACTTCTTATTTTAAAAATAAAAGCCATTCTCTCGCGTTGCGAAAACGAACCGGAAGAAGCCAAGGCCAGAATTATTCTCATCGGAGACTATACTTTTAACACCGAACTTCGAACCATAAGCATAAACGGACAAGAAACCAAACTGACACCCAAAGAATCCCAACTTTTGGAAATGCTTTATAACGATAGAGCCGGATTATTGACCCGGGAAAAAGCTCTTACGAAGATATGGGGCTCCAACGATTATTTCACCGCCAGAAGCATGGACGTTTATATTACAAAACTGCGCAAGTATTTTAAAGACAACGAAGATATTCGCATTGAAAACGTACACGGTTCCGGATTCAGACTTATTATCGAAAACGACAATGCGCTTTAAATAAAAAATCCTCCCCGTTTTTTATGTAAGATTATAAAAATATCTTATATTTGCGCACGATTTCAAGCCACTTTAGCTCAGCTGGTAGAGCAACGCATTCGTAATGCGTAGGTCGTGGGTTCGAATCCCATGAGTGGCTCTTTTCAAGTATGAGCGCAAAGTCGTAACCACCGAGAACAATAGTGCTCGAATTCCATGAACAGCTCTTTCCAAGGCTATACGGTCGATGTATTTTTGCCGTAATAAAACAATACCGTACGAAGTTTCATAGAAATTCCCGAAGCCTTTTTTTCACACTCTCTTCTTTCATATGCCGTATGGCATCGCAATATATTTGGCGTACCCGCTCACAAGAACGGCTCATTTTTTGTCCGATACTTTCGAACGTATGGGGGAACTCCCCATAAAGCCCGTAATACCATATCAACACCTTACGTTCCGGCTCCGGGAGCCGCTCCAAAGAACGTTCCAATTCCAAAAGGAACGAAGGAGAGGAAAACAATTGTCGATTATCCTCCGTCTGCCGGGAAATCAACAACTCTACAATCTTTTCAAAAGATTCTTCCTTTTCGGAAAAAATGTGATCCAGATAAATAGGATGCAGCATATGCCCTATAGCTTCCTTAATTTCTTTCTCTTTAAGATTCAATTCTTCGGCAATTTCTTCATAAGTAGGAGGACGTTCCAAAAGCTGCTCATAATATTCCACATAACGGTTTATTTTATTGATTACGTTCAATTTGCTCAACGGCAAGCGTATCAATCTCGGGAAATCCGCCAAAGCCTGAAGAATGGATTGTCTTATCCACCACACCGCATAAGAAATAAATTTAAACCCTTTGGTCACGTCGAAATAATCCACGGCCTTAAGTAATCCGATATTTCCCTCATTTATCAAATCCTCCATACTCAATCCCAAATTCCGGTATTGTTTGGCAACGGATACTACGAAACGAAGATTGGCCAGCACCAGTTTTTTCTTGGCTTCCTTAGAGCCTTTTTGAGCCTGAGTAGCCAATTCGATTTCTTCTTCCACTGTCAACAGACTTATCTTCGATATCTCGACAAGATACAACTCCATAGAGAGAGTATCTCGGCTCGTAAATTTAGAAACTATTTTCAACTGCTGCATATCGTATCTGTTTTAAGTTTCCGTATCAAGCCGGCAAAAACGGCTAAATCAATTCGTCTTAAATTTATACGAAACCGTTTTGAGTTCGTCGTTTGCTTTCTCTATCTTCTTGCCTAATTCCCGTTTGAAATTCTTTACGGTGCACCTGACTTTTTCATCGGCTCCGGCAATAATTTGGGCGGCCAACACGGCTGCATTCTGTGCCCCGTTCACGGCTACGGTAGCAACAGGTATTCCGGGAGGCATTTGCACGATAGCCAATAATGCGTCCCATCCGTCGAAAGAAGACCTTATCGGCACTCCGATTACGGGAATGGGAGTCATGGCTGCAATAACCCCCGGAAGATGGGCTGCCATACCGGCCCCGGCAATAATAACCGAAATACCTCTGTTCTCGGCATTTCGGGCAAACTCTTCTACGGCATCCGGAGTACGATGGGCGGAGAGGGCGAGAAGTTCGAAAGGAATCTCAAATTCCTCCAATTGCTTAGCAGCCTTATTCATTATCTCGAGGTCGGAAGTACTGCCCATAATTATCGATACTTTAGGTCTCATTTTTTACGATTTTTGGATAGGAATTCATACATTTGTACAAATATAATTAAAATTCTTTTCGGACTATCGGGAATTAAGGGATAAACATTGCTATTTTTTCTATGAAAACGATAAAACTACATGACAAAGAATTCCGTCTTCTTATTAAAGGGGAACTCATCGACAAGGAAATCAAACGAGTAGCGGAAGAAATAAACCGGGATATGAAAGACAAGGAGCCCATATTTTTAAGCGTATTGAACGGCTCGTTTATGTTTACCTCCGATTTGTTGAAACATATAGATTTAAAAAACACCGAAGTGAGTTTTATTAAATTCACTTCTTATTGCGGCACGAATTCCACCGACCGGATAAACTCGCTCATCGGTTTGAACGAAAAGATAAAAGGAAGAAATATCGTCATTTTGGAAGATATGATCGATACCGGCAAGTCCATGGAACATCTCATCAACACCTTAAAAGCCGAAGAGCCTGCAAGCATTTGCATCGCTACCATGTTTTTCAAACCCAAAGCCCTCAAGACGGGAAGAATTCCCGACTACAACGCCATGATTCTCGAAAATGATTTTGTGGTGGGAAGAGGACTGGATTACGACGGTTTGGGAAGAAATTTCCCCGATTTATATATTATTTGCTGATGGCTGTTACAAATTTTGTAGACTACGTAAAAATTTTCTGTAGAAGCGGAGCCGGCGGAAACGGTTCCACACATCTTCACAGAGATAAACTTTCTCCCAAAGGAGGACCCGACGGAGGGGACGGAGGTAAAGGAGGGGACGTAATCTTATCGGGCAATCGGAATCTGTGGACTCTCATACATCTAAAATACAAACGGCATGTTTTTGCCGGAGACGGCGAATCCGGTAGCAAATCCCGCTCTACGGGAAAAGACGGAGATAATGCCGTTATAGAAGTTCCTTTAGGAACGGTAGCCAAGGATGCCGAAACGGGAGAAATCCTCTGTGAAATCACCGAAGATGCCGAATCCGTAATACTCGTAAAAGGGGGAAAAGGCGGATTGGGAAATTGGAATTTCAAATCCGCCACGAATCAAACCCCAAGATATGCCCAACCGGGACAACCCCGGGTCGAAAAAAGCATTATCCTGGAATTAAAAATCCTGGCGGACGTCGGTATTGTCGGATTCCCCAATGCGGGAAAATCCACATTACTATCGGTCATATCCACTGCGAAACCCGAAATCGCCGATTACCCTTTCACTACATTGGTTCCCAACATAGGCATTATCCCCTATCGCGACAATCGCTCTTTCGCCATGGCGGATATTCCGGGCATAATCGAAGGAGCACATCTCGGAAAAGGTTTGGGCATACGCTTCCTTCGGCATATCGAACGCAACTCCGTCCTCCTCTTCATGGTACCGGCGGATTCGAAAGACATAGGCCGGGAATACCATATTCTGCTCGACGAATTAAAACAATATAATCCCGAATTACTGGATAAAAAAAGGATGCTCGCCATTTCCAAAAGCGATTATGCCGATAAAGAATTAATCGAAGAAATGAAAGCCGAGCTACCGGATATTCCCTACGTATTCATATCCTCCGTAACCGGAGCCGGAATAACCGAACTGAAAGACGAACTTTGGAAACTACTGAATTAATCCGATATTTCCGACAATTCCTTATAGGATAGTTTTTTCACATTGGTTATTATCACTCTGTCCTTAAGAAATTGTCCGTAATTATTACATTCCGAAATGATTTTATCGAAAATGCTCTTTATATCCGCATCTACCGGCAAAAGAGCAATAACCGTAGCGAATCCGCTCATAGTTTCCCAAGACTCCGCTCCACCTCCTGCGGAAGAAAGGGCCAATTCCGTTTCTTTAACAAGGGTTTTATACTGAAATTCGGGCAACTCCCCCTCTTCTCTATAAGAAAATGCACAAAAATAACGCAAACAACCGTCCTTACCTCCCAATCCCGAAGATATGAATATCTCCTGTTCGTCGAGCAATGTTGCGGACAACAACATTCTGGCCTGTTGAAGTGCAACGACACCCCAAGCCTTCAGAGGAGTATCCTGTTTTGAAAAATACTCCAACGTCCTGTATACCGTAACATCCGCCAATTGAGCAAGCACCGCGAGCATCCGCTGCTTTTCCGCAATGCCCGTGTCATCGGAAAAAAGATCATTTATATTTTCAACATACGTACGGCTCAACCTCTTGAACTCGTCACTCCCGGCCGGAATTCGACGCACCAACTCGAAATACTCTTTGCACACTTCCACATCGACCTCTTCCTCCAATATATTCAACCGATCCTTCGCCTTCCCGATAAGACGTCTGAAATCATTCATATAATCACCATTCTTCACGCCCGATAGATGACAGCATTAAAAAAGCTGCCGAAGCAGCTCATATACCTTAAAAATTCACGCTTTATGCCTGTGTTCGTCGGATACCGTAAGTTTCTTTCTGCCCTTGGCTCTTCTGCTTGCCAATACCGAACGACCTCCCGTCGTTGCCATACGGGCGCGAAAACCGTGTTTATTCCTTCTCTTTCTGTTAGAGGGTTGAAATGTGCGTTTCATAGTATTATCATTTTATCGTTATCTCCAAAGTTCGGACTGCAAAATTAGGTTTTTTTTCTCTTTATCCCAAACAAATCGAATTTTATTTGAGAAGTAGGCTTCAATCCCTTCGATTCATACCTCTTCCGAGCTGCGAACAGCAGCCTCCAAAGCTTCTTCGAATTTAGAATAAATCCGGTTTTCTCCCACCAGTTCAGACACTCCGAATTTATCCAAATCCTTTCTAACTCCCGCTCTCACTCCCGACAATATTATATTCGTATCTTTGGACCGAAGAAATTTCACGGTATCCTTCAAATTCTTGATTCCCGTAGCATCTACGAAAGGCACGTGACGCATCCTTATGATGACGACTCGATATTCGAGGCCTATTTCCCGAATGGTTTCCGAGTACACCTTCGCCGAGGCAAAAAAGAAAGGTCCGCTGATTTCATATATGCCGATATTGGCGGGAATATTTTTATATATTCCCGCTACATCCTCATCCAAAGAATTTATAACGGACGGAGCATTATCCGCCATCCGTTTCATAAACAACAAAGCGGCCAAAACCACACCGATTTGAATTGCAACGGTAAGATCCACCAATACGGTAAGTAAAAAAGTAATCAACAATATGATTATATCGAAAAAAGATCCCTTCAATACGGATACGAAATTCCGCCATTCGCTCATATTATAAGCGACGACTATCAATATTCCGGCAAGACAGGACATCGGTATCAGAGAAGCCCAATTCCCGAAAAAAAGCATTATAAGCAATAAAAAAACGGCATGCATCATTCCGGCAAGGGGCGTACGTCCTCCGTTTTTCACATTGGTGGCCGTACGTGCTATGGCTCCGGTAGCGGGAATCCCTCCGAAAAAAGGAACTACCGCATTGGCGATACCCTGTGCTATCAATTCCGTATTCGAACGATGGGAGTCTCCTATCATTCCATCGGCCACGACGGCGGAAAGCAAGGATTCTATAGCCCCTAACATGGCTATCGTTATAGCCGGTTGGATATAGCTCCCGATATTCGCCCAATCGACGGCGGGCAACTCAGGATTAAAACTAAAACCTATATCTCCGTAAAGACTGCCTATAGTGACTACCGAGCCGGGAAACAAGAAATGCACCAAAGGCGTAACCAATACTATTGCCAAAAAAGAACCCGGAATCCGACGGGTTATTTTAGGCGTCAATAAAATAATCAATATCGTAAGAAGGGTCGTCCCCGCTGCAAAAAAATTAAGACTCCCCGCATTTTTTAAATATGCCCCCCATTTCCCTATAAAACTACCGGGAAGCTCCCCTGTTTGAAGTCCTAAAGCTGCGGGAATCTGAGTCGTAAGAATAACTACGGCAATACCGGAAGTAAAACCTACGATAAGAGGATGCGGAATATATTTCAGCAAAGTACCCAATCGCAGAAGTCCGAAACATATGAGAATAATACCGGCCATAACCGTCGCCATCATCATTCCGCCCATACCGTATTCCTGAATAATGCCGAATACGATTACGATAAAAGCCCCCGTAGGCCCTCCTATCTGTACACGGCTTCCTCCCAAAAAAGAAATGATGAATCCGCCTATCACCGCAGTAATAATACCTTTACCCGGGGCAACGCCCGAAGCTACGGCAAAGGCTATCGCAAGAGGTATCGCTACGATACCTACGACAATTCCGGCTAAAATGTCCTTAGAAAAACTTTTTTTAATGGAACCGTCTCTTAATAAATCAAAAAATTTCGGTCGAAAAACCTCCATAAGTCGTGTTTGAATTTTCAATAATTCGGCGAAGATACTAAATATTCTAACAAAATCGGGGATAATCTTAAAGATTATCCCCGACAAAGTCTTTTCTTATTTTTTATCAAATCCCCTTCAAAGCCTCGAGTGTTTTCAAAGTCTCGGGCTGGGAAGGACGCGTCATATTCGGATTTATGATCTTACCCTCTTTATCCAATAGAATGAAACGGGGAATGCCGTTCACTTTATACTTCTTCATAAAAGGAGTATCTATATTTGCACGAAGTTGATAACCTGTAAGAGATTCCTTCTCCACCATATCTTTCCAAGCTTTCTCATTTTCATCAACGGATATGCTCACGAAAACGATGTTTTTCCCGTGCATCTTTTCTTCCAATGCCTTCATATGGGGCAATTGACCGCGACAGGGGGGACACCAACTTGCCCACACGTCGATGAATACGTACTTGCCCTTGAAATCGTCGGAACTTACCGTATTCCCTTTTACATCGGGGAAACTGAATTTCGGAGATTCATCCCCGACTTTCAACTCCGCACTCTGCTGTGCATTCGCAATATTGGAAAATGCGAATACGGACATCAAAGCGATAAAAAACATTTTCTTTAATTTCATAACTTCAAAATTGATTTAATATCAACAAATATACCTCAGCCGAATAAAAAAAACCATACGACACTTTCTATTTAATATTAAATTAACGCGATGCCGTCGATGCCTGCAAAAAATTGCCACCCTCATATATTGCTCGAACGACATTGGTTAATACGAAAAAATATTTAGTTTTGCATATAAAAATTAATACATTAGAGCAATGAAAAAAAGTTTGATTATTACCATTATTATCGTCTTGGGAATATTCCTATGGGGTAAAAGCACTTATAACTCTATGGTAGAAAAAGCGGAAACCGTATCGGCTCAATGGTCGAACGTCGAAAATCAATACCAGCGCCGACTGGATCTCATTCCCAATTTAGTCAATACCGTAAAAGGGTATGCAGCCCACGAAAAAGAAACTTTAGAGGCCGTAATCGAAGCACGAGCCAATACCTCTCAAACAAAAATCGATTTTTCCGGTCTCGATGAAGTTTCAATGAATAAAATAAACGGCATTCAGCAAGAATTATCCTCCGCACTCTCTCGATTGATGGTCGTAGTAGAGCGGTATCCGGATCTCAAAGCCAACCGGAACTTTCTCGAACTTCAAGCACAGTTAGAGGGAACGGAAAATAGAATTTCAGTGGAACGGAGAAAATTCAACGAAACGGCAAAAAATTACAACTTTTTTATAAAACGTTTCCCGCAAAATATTTTTGCCTCCGTATTCGGATTTAAAAACAAACCGTATTTTACGACTGTAACAGGAGCGGGAAAAGCCCCCGAAGTAAATTTCTGACATGAATGCAAAAACAAGATTTTCCAAAAAAGAGATAACCGACATTATGTCAGCTATCCGAAATGCGGAAAAACAGACATCGGGGGAAATCAGGGTGCATATCGACAATAAATGCCCGAAACCGGTTTTGGAACAGGCCTATGAAATATTCATGCGCTTAGGGATGTCCGAAACCGAAGCTAAAAACGGAGTTCTCATTTACCTGTCGTTAGACGATCGCAAAGTCGCTATTATCGGGGATTCCGGTATCGACGGATGCGTAGAAGCGAATTTCTGGGAAGACGTAAAGGAAAGGATGATCGATTTCTTCCGGAAAGGACATATAACCGAAGGTATATGCGATGCCATCGGTCTTACGGGAGAAAAACTCAAAATCCATTTCCCGTATCGGGACGATGATAAAAACGAATTATCCGATGAAATATCATTCGAAAAATAAAATGACAAAACGATTTTCCTTCCTGTTCGGTTGCGTTTGTACGCTATCCGTATTATTTATCCCGCGATACGTTTTTTCTCAGGATTTTCCTTCTCCCATGAAACCTCCGCGGTTAGTAAACGATTTTGCAAAAATTTTATCCGAGGAAGAAGCCGATAATATCGAGGCTAAATTACTCCGTTTCCACGATTCCACCTCTACTCAAATTTCCGTTGTCTCCGTTAAAGACATTTACGGTTATCCCATATCCGACTATGCCCAACGCTTGGCCGAAGAGTGGGGTGTCGGCCAAAAAGGGAAGGATAACGGCATTATGATGCTTATAAAACCGGGAACTTCCGAATCGAAGGGAGAAATATTCATCGCCACCGGCTACGGACTCGAAGGAGCTTTGCCCGATGCCGTAGTCAATCGCATCATCAGAGACCATATCCTGCCCGAATTCAAAGCCGGAAGTTATTATAAAGGAATAGAGGCCGGAACAGATAAAATAATCGAAGCCGTCAAAGGAGAATTCCATTCGACAAAAGGCAAATCCGATGGTAATACCGTGCTTATCCTCGTCGGGTTCCTCGTTTTCATCTATATTATTCGCACTCTCTCGAAAAAGGGAAATAACGGCGGATTTGAAGGCCCTATCAGTTTCGGGAGGGGGCCCACTTTCGGAAGGACTTCCAAAGGAGGCTCCTTCGGGGGATTCGGAAGTTTTTCCGGAGGGAGTTCTTTCGGGGGATTCGGAGGAGGCTCTTTCGGAGGAGGAGGTGCCGGTGGCAGTTGGTGATTCTTTGGCATAATATTTGTTTTGGGTTGATAATAAGTGCAATTATGCCATATTGACATATTCTATTAAAGTAAAATACATTATGCCCATCATCAACATAAAAGACCTTTTTACGGATGCAAACGGAGATTCGGCCGATTTTATTTCCGTAATCGGAGACGAAAAAGACCTTATGGATAATCAGCAGGACATTCCCGAAACGATACCGATTTTACCTATTCGGAATACCGTTTTGTTTCCGGGAGTCATTATACCCGTAACCGTAAGCCGGAAAAAATCTCTGGTACTTGTAAAAAATGCTTACAAAAACAATATTCCCATAGGAGTAATAGCCCAAAAAGATTTGAATGCGGAGGAACCGGGCATAGAGGATTTATACCGGGTAGGTACGGCAGCCTCCGTCATTAAGATATTGGAAATGCCCGATGGTTCCACGGCTGCTATTTTACAGGGGAAACGGCGTTTTTTTCTCGAAGACATTCTATACGATGCTCCTTATAATACCGGTAAAATCGTATTGAAAGTCGAGGAACGTCCGGATGAGGACTCTCCGGATTATAAAGCGATAAGCGAATCTTTAAGGGATATGACGGCCAAACTCATAAAATACTCCGGCAACATCCCCAACGAAGCCGGTTTCGCTTTAAGGAATATCGAAAACATGTTTTTCCTTATCAACTATATCTCCTCGAATACCGATGTGGATTATAAAAGCAAACAGGCGCTTTTGGAAATAGACGATTTAAAAACGAGAGCCTTAAAACTCTTGGAAATATTAAGCCAGCAGGTGAGTATTCTGGAATTAAAACACGATATTCAGAAAAAGGTAAAAACGGATATCGACAAGCAGCAACGGGAATACTTCCTCCATCAGCAGATGAAAACCATACAGGACGAGTTGGGAGGGAATCCCATAGACGAGGAGATCCGGGAATTGGAAGAAGTGGCCCAAACGAAAAAATGGAATGAAGAGGTTGCGAAAATATTCGACAAAGAGCTCAACAAATTGAAACGTCTGAATCCTGCAGCTGCGGATTATTTCGTTCAATCCAATTATCTCCGGGAAATGCTGGAACTCCCGTGGGAAACCTACACCAAAGACAACCTCAACCTAAAACATGCCCAACGCATACTCGACAGAGATCATTACGGCCTCGATAAAGTAAAAAAAAGGATTATCGAATATTTGGCAGTGCTTAAACTGAGGGCGGATATGAAATCTCCCATTCTTTGTCTTTACGGACCTCCGGGAGTGGGGAAGACCTCCTTAGGACGTTCGATTGCCGATGCCATAAATCGAAAATTCGTACGCATGTCTCTCGGCGGTCTTCATGACGAGTCGGAAATCAGAGGCCACCGCAAAACTTATGTAGGAGCCATGCTGGGACGCATTCTCCAAAACATCAAAAAAGCGGAAAGTTCGAATCCCGTATTCATGCTGGACGAGATCGACAAGGTGGGAAGCGATTTCAGAGGAGATCCTCAATCCGCACTTTTGGAGGTATTGGACCCGGAACAAAACACCAACTTCCACGACAACTTTTTGGATATCGACTACGACCTTTCCAAGGTAATGTTTATCGCAACGGCCAACGATTTGAGCACCATAGCGCCTCCTTTACGCGACAGGATGGAACTCATAGAAGTGGGAGGCTATGTGATGGACGAAAAAAGAGAAATCGCCAAAAGGCATCTCATTCCGAAACAATTGGAAGCTCACGGATTGAAAGCGGGAAATATGCAACTTACGGATGAGGCAATCGAATATATTATCGATAAATATACCCGGGAATCCGGGGTCCGGAATTTGGATATGACCCTTGCAAAAATAATGCGACAAGTAGCGCGAGAAGTGGCTTCCGACAAAAAATACGCCATAACGATAGACGTAAAAGATATCAAAGATTATTTAGGCGCTCCCATCTTCATACGGGAAGAATACCAGGGCAATGAGATTCCGGGCGTAGTCACCGGGCTTGCATGGACATCGGTAGGCGGAGAAGTTCTCTTTGTCGAATCGAGCATAAGTTCCGGAAAAGGAGAATTATCTCTTACGGGTAATTTGGGAGAAGTAATGAAGGAATCCGCGTCCATTGCATTGGAGTATATAAAATCTCATGCACAAGAACTCGGTATAGACGAAAAAATCTTCGGAGAAAAACACTTCCACATTCACGTACCGAGCGGAGCCGTTCCTAAAGACGGGCCTTCGGCAGGAGTCACCATGGTCACTTCACTGGTTTCGACAATCACGGGGAAACGGGTAAAAAAAGCCGTTGCCATGACGGGAGAAATCACCCTTAAAGGAAAAATTCTGCCGGTAGGAGGCATAAAAGAAAAGATATTGGCTGCCAAACGGGCCGGAATAAAAACTGTCATCTTATGCTCGGCCAATCGCAAAGACATAGAAGAAATCCACAAAACTTACATCAAAGGACTGAAATTCATATATGTGGACAATATCTCGGAAGTAATCGACAATGCGCTGCTTCACAACCGACATAAATAATCTTCTAATCGAGCCTGCGGGTAAGCGATTTGACGATACGGCGGTCTGCAAAGAATTCCTTTAGAATAACCCTCACTACGGTATATCCCGGTATGGCCAATATCATACCGGGAATCCCCGCCAAACTTCCGGCAATAAGGATTACGATAAATATCTCCAAAGGGTGGGCGTATACGCTGTTGCCGTATATTAAAGGCTGCAATACCGTATTGTCGATCAAGGCCGTTATGCTGAATACGATAATCATATAAATCAATTCCGACATAAGTATCGTCATCGGATCGTTGATATGAAGTATAAGCCCTATCAGCAAACCGAAAGCAGCTCCGATAAGAGGTCCTATATAAGGGATGAGATTCAATATGCCCGTAACGATACCTATTACGACGGCATGGGAAAAATCGAGGCCTATAATCCACAATCCGAATGTATTCAATACGGCCACACAAGTCGTCTGTATAAGGATTCCCACAAAATAGCGGATCAAAAGAGGTTGAACGGAATTCAATGTATTCCTCACTCCCTCCGAATGCTTTTCGGGGATAATCGCCAATAAAATGCGCAGAAAAAGTTTTTTTTCCTTAAGGAAGAAAAAAGCGATAAAGGTAATCGAAAAAAGGGCTACGGCCAAATTCGAAATAAAATTCACCAACGAAGCCGAAAAAGATTTCAACATATTGAGTTGAAATACGGACGCTATGGATTCCGCCAAATAGGCTTTAAAATCCCGGCCTTCATCCAACATTCCGAATTCTCTCAATTTGGAAGAAATATACTCCAACGGAGCTTCCAAACGTACGGCAACAACCGTAAAATCCACTTTACTCAGAGAAGAGAACTCATTCACCAAAAGAGGGATCAGGGAATAAAACAGCATGGCGAATACGGTCCATATAAAAATCAGCGTAATGGCAGCTTTTAAGCCTTCGCTCAGTTTTATACCTTTAAATCTCAAATATCCCAAAAGCTCCATTAGCGGACGTCCCAATATGGAAATAACTACGGCAATCAATATATATATGATGATGTCCGAAAAATACCAACAAAAAAATGCGACGATTGCCAATATCAATCCTCCCATTATAAATTTCCCGATTCCTTTCATGAAGTCCGAATTAGTCCGATAAAATTAATAATTTATTGGAAGTCGAATAAAATTTCGGCATAATTATTTATATTTAACACAGAAAACAAATCTTTTATTTTCGCTTAAAAGCTATGGAAGATAAAATTTCAAACTTTTAATCATGTTGAAAAGAATTTGGGATTTATATTATAGCGGATTTAAAAACATGCCACAATGGGGGAAAACGCTATGGCTTATCGTATTCATCAAGCTCATCATCATGTTCTTTGTTTTTAAATTCCTGCTTATGCCGAATTATTTAACAAAAAACTTCAAGGATTCCAAAGCCAAAAGCGAACATGTTTTGGAGATATTGACAAACAAACAACAATAATTCGTTATGATAACAGAATCCCTATCCGTGTCTTTGGTGGAATGGTCGAGAGCACAATTTGCACTTACCGCATTTTATCACTATCTTTTTGTTCCCCTGACTTTGGGGTTATCGTTTATCATGGCCGTAATGGAAACCGTTTGGGTGAAAACCCGGGACGAATCCTGGCTGAATGCCACGAAATTCTGGATGAAGATATTCGGTATAAACTTCGCCATAGGAGTTGCAACCGGATTGATTTTGGAATTTCAATTCGGCTCCAACTGGTCCAATTATTCCTGGTTCGTAGGGGATATTTTCGGAGCTCCCCTTGCCATCGAAGGCATTCTTGCTTTCTTCTTGGAGTCTACGTTCGTAGCCGTAATGTTTTTCGGCTGGAAGAAGGTAAGCCGTCGATTCCATCTCATATCCACATGGTTGGTTTTTATCGGCTCGAACATATCCGCCTTATGGATACTCGTCGCCAATGCCTGGATGCAGAATCCCGTCGGAATGACATTCAATCCGTTATTGGCCCGCAACGAAATGGAAGATTTTTGGGCAATCCTGCTTTCGCCTACGGCCATGAGCAAATTCTTCCACACGGTAACCTCGGCCTACACTCTCTCCGCCTGCGTCGTAATCGGTATAAGCGGATGGTATATCCTCAAACGCCGACATCTCGATTTTGCTTTCAAAAGTATAAGCTTGGCAAGTATTTTCGGTTTCTTCAGCATTATCGTAACGATACTCACAGGCGACACGGGAGCTAACGATATTGCAAAAACACAACCTATGAAATTGGCTGCCATGGAAGGGCTCAACAAAGGCGGAAATTCGCAAGGACTTACGGTCTTCGGTCTGCTCGAAGAATCCCAAAACCCGGCCTATCCGGGGATGAGAGATATAAAATTCGAAATAAAGATTCCCAAAATGTTATCATTTATGGCCTTTAGGGACTCCGAATCCTTCGTCCCCGGAGTGAAAGATATAATCGACGGCTATATCGATCATAAAGGAGAAAAAATTCCCTCCGTAGAAGAACGTATGAAAAACGGGAAAATCGCTATTTCTGCATTAGCGGAATACAAAGAAGCCGTTAAAAATAAAAATGAAATCGAGGCCGCTTCCGCATTAACGAAATTCAAGGATAATTATAAAGACTTAGGATACGGATATTTAGAATCCGAATACGAAACCATACCTCATATTCCTTTAATATTTTACAGTTTTCGGATTATGGTGGGATGCGGATTCTTATTTTTAGTCCTATTCGTATTGTCCTTCCTGTATGCCCGTAAAAAGGACGAAAAGAAATTCAGATTCCTTCATTACTTGGCCATCGTATGCATACCCTTGGCTTATATAGCTTCCCAATGCGGATGGGTTGTGGCGGAAGTCGGACGACAACCATGGGTTGTAAAAGACCTGCTGCCGACACGGGTTGCCGTAACCGAAATCCTGTCCGGATGGGTAATCGCCACCTTCTGGATGTTCGCTCTGCTTTTCACCGTACTTTTAATAGCGGAACTCAAAATTTTATTCGCCCAAATCAAAAAAGGGCCGCAAGAAACCGATATGTCCAATTAAAAAAACATCCTTATGGAATTTTTACAATATTACTGGTGGATTATCATATCCGTATTAGCCGGACTTTTAGTATTTCTTCTTTTCGTACAGGGAGGCCAAAGTCTGTTGTACCGCATCGGGAAAAACGAAGACGAAAAAGACCTTATCATCAATGTATTAGGACGTAAATGGGAATTCACATTTACGACTTTGGTCGTATTCGGAGGGGCTTTTTTTGCCGCTTTCCCGCTTTTTTATGCTACCAGTTTCGGAGGAGCCTATGCCGTTTGGATTCTCTTGCTTTTCACCTTCGTCGTACAAGCCGTTTCTTTCGAATTCCGGACAAAAGCCGGTAATTGGTTGGGAAAACGTTGTTATGAAACATTCCTCATCATCAACGGCGTATTAGCCCCTATTCTTATAGGAGCAGCCGTATCCACATTTTTTACGGGTTCTCCCTTCAGCATAGGGGAAAAAATGAATGTACGTTGGGACACTCCTTTCAGGGGATTGGATGCATTATTCGTATTTACAAACTACCTTATGGCCTTTGCCGTATTCTTTCTAAGCAGAATACTCGGCTTGCTCTTCTTTATAAACGCCATAGGCGACGGCCCCATCAGAGATAGAAGCCGTAAAACTTTAAAGTCGCAATTTTTATTTTTTCTGCTTAGTTTTTCGGTATTTCTTGTCATTATTTTCACCGGTAAAGGCTATGCCGTGGATCCGGAAGGCCATGTGGAACTCGTTCGCTTCAAATATGCCCGCAATCTTATCGAAATGCCGCTGAATACGATTCTCTTCCTCACAGGCATAAGCGGCATAATTTTCGGAAGTTTAAAATCCGTATTCCATAAGACATGGAGAAAAGGAATATGGTTTGCCGGAACGGGAACGGTGATCGGCATCGCCGCCCTATTCCTCATTGCAGGCTTTAACGGGACAGCGTTTTATCCCTCCTCGACCGATATCCAATCGTCTTTGACCGTTCAAAACGCCTCTTCCTCCGAATACACTCTAAAAACGATGGCCTATGTATCCATCGTAATTCCCTTTATATTGAGCTATATATGGTATGCATGGAAAGCACTTACCAAAAAACCGATAACAACATCGGAACTCGAAAAAGAAGAACATAAATATTAAAAGAAAGGCAGCCCTCAAGCTGCCTTTCTCAATAGATCGACAATTTCAAAATCTATAGGATATACCTAAAGAAAGAGTCATCGCCCCGTCATGTCCAAAACCTCCTTTTTCAACGAACTTATCGTTATATACGGCACCTTGCCACTCCATATCGAGATCGATTACTTCCGTAAGAGAGTAGAGCAATTGAACCCCTCCGATTAGAGCATAAGATGATGTACCACCGAAAAAGCCGCCCAAGCCTACAAAAGGCAAAACTTCAAAACGATTGTCGGGACGGTCGCCAAGCAAATCGAACATTCCGAACATAACATCCGTATGCAACAAAAAACCGCGATAATTTTTATCCTTATTCCCTTCCTCATACCCGTTTAAGGAATTATACGCTCCTTTCACCCTAAGGCACATCCACGATTTAATCCAATTCCCGCCTGTAAATCCCATAGAAAAAGAAGTAACATCTCCCATAGACTTATCACCGTAACCTTCAGCGAAAAACGCCAATGCTCCCATATGAATTCCTGCGAACCAATTTCCGGTACGCTCCAAAGCAATATTCCCCTGGGCGGAACTCCATAAATAACTTCCTAAAAACAAAAAAATCAATATTATTTTTTTCATATTCTTTTAATTAAAAAAAGGTGTCTATAAAAGACACCTTTTTATAAAATTCATATTCATTAATTATTGAACAACTTCAACAACTACGCAACGATTCCACTTATTATCTTTTCCGTAATAAGCCTTATCTTTACCGAAGAATTCAACGATAATACGATCGGCATCGATTCCGTAAGTCTTGATCAACTCGTTAGCAACGGCCTTAGCACGTTTTTCAGACAGTTTGCGGTTAACGACTACTCCACCAACCTTATCGGCATAACCGGAGAGACGAATCTTGGCATTACCGTTATTTTTCAAGAAATCGGCAATATTGAATATTGAAGATTTCTGCAAAGGCTGAATAACCGCACTGTTAAACAAGAAAGAAATAGTCGTAGGAACCGATTTGTAAACGGTATTATCCTTTACCACTTCCTTAACCACTTCCCTTACTTCGGGCTTACGATTTCTCAAAGCGGTAATTTCATCTATCAAATCACCGTTTTGACGTTTCAACAAATTGTATTCTTCCGCATCTATGGCTTTCACAAACTCATTGCCCTTACCGAAATAATAGGTTATACCTCCGGTCAAATGAGCAATTCCATCATAATCGCGTCCTCCTCTTACAATATACCCGTCATCGGCAATAACTCCCTGAAGTTCAATCCATGCTCCGAAGTTTTTACAGAAATCGTATTTGAACTGTGCTCCGGCATTGATCGTCAACGTCTTTTCCTTAATATCTTTCCATTTTCCTTCATTATCATAAAATTGTCCTCCTACACCGACAAAGGGAACGATATCAAATCCCGTATTTTCCCGGTAAGGAGCGAAGAAATTAAGCAACCCGAACATAAAATCGGCATGAGCTCCTATATAAGGCATAGAAACCATTTTAGTCGCCTTATTCCGGAAACCGTGAAGAGTTCCTCCATTAAACTGCAAACGGGCACCCCACCAGGGAGCAAACCATTTACCTACGGAGAGAGAACCGACCAAAGTCATACGGTTTAAGAAATCCGCATGTTTACAACTTTCAGCAAACAAAACTTGAGAACCGGCTCCTCCGCTTATAAACCAATTTTCCCAAAACGAATTCGCCTGAAATGATGTCCTGTAACCGGGCAGTTTTTCTTCCGTTTTCTGTGCATTAGCAACTCCATAAGAAAATATCGCCAATACAATCAATAACAATCCTTTTTTCATAACTTTCTTTTTAATTTAACAATAATCTCTCCAAATTTCATGCCTACACCTGACGGCTAATGACAGCAATTTGTACAAAGATAATTTTAATTATCTAATTTAAAGAAGAATCTTTACTATTTTTTCAATATCATAAAATAAATAATTAAATTTAGCATACATACGCTTTTAATTAACAATAAATATGCCATCATGCGAAAAAAAACCGAGTTTTCTCATAACCGCATATAATTTCGCCTCCTCATAACAGGACAAACGACGAATAAATGGGGTAATGATCCGAAAAATCGATTTTTTTATCGACATTGCAATTATACGCTTTAAATCCATTCCCATAAAGAATATGGTCAATTTTTACCCAAAAATAATCCCGATTGAACGAAATTCCACATCCCAAACCCGTATCGACAAAAGCATCTCGAAATTTACCTCTTATTTTACGATAAGAATACGACAGGGAAATATCGTTAAAATCCCCGCATACGATTATTCGCTCTCCTTCCAACCCGCTTATGATTTCAGCTATACTATCAGCCTGTTCCGCCCGTATCTTCGAAGCCTCGCTCACCTTAATACCCAAACGTTTCACCACTTCTTTAACCTTATCCCTATCCGCAACGCCATGCAAAACTTCCGTATAAACGACCTTATCGGCATAAGTAATCCGATTCGATTCCAAATGATTGTTTATCACGATAATCTCTTTTTCACAAGCTATACGGTATCCTACCGCCCCATTTTGCATTTTAGTATACATTTTTATAGGGAATGTTTCTAAAATAGGGAATTTCGAATAACATGCCAAGGTATTCCCTCCCTTTATATCCGTAATCGAAGCATAGGGATATTTCTTTTTTAAAATCGTATCGGCTTCCGAAAAACTCAAACGTTTACTTCCTCCCCAAAAATGGAACTCCTGCATACAAACGATATCCGCTCCGCTTTCAATAATATATTTAAGCACCGGATTTTTGTATTCCGTCGTATCTCTGATACCGGCTCCGCATCCCATAACATTGTAGGATAAAATTTTTATGGCTCCGAGGGGTGTCTTATCTCCCCATAAATGAAGCGGGAAAAAAGTACGGACAGGTCCGTAACAAAGCAAAACGGCAACGACGGAAATCCACATATTCCTTTTTTTTACGACCAACCAAAATATAAAAAAACAAATCTCCAATAAAAGAAAGACCGGAAACAAAAGTCCCGAGGAAGGCAGTCCCCAACATAATCTCGGATCAAAAACATAACTATAAGCCGAAACGATAAAACACAGGCCAATCAGTATATGAACCAATACGGCTACGGCTTTTATAAAAGTAAATATATGTTTGAACATAACCTCTTCTTACAATAACTTATCTCAAATCGCATATTCGAGACAATAAAGCCGGCAAATCGTACCCATCCCATATAAATCGGAAATCGGAAGCCGTCCCTACCGGAACGATGCGATCTATTCCCGGCAATCGATTTTTCTTTATGAAATCGGCCAATTCCTCGGATTCGAATCCATAATAAACCAAAGTTTGATAGGAGCGCTTGACCATCGGAACAATTTCGTCCGGCGTTCCGGCATAATATTCCGAAAAATATCCGCCGGCCGAACGAAACCTATCGACATCCTCCTTCAATCTTTCAAGTTCCACCCTTACTAATTTATTTCCGTACTCACCCGTTTTTCGAACAGGCATTTCTATCGCTTGCCGGCATAAAGCCGTCAATTTATCTATCGCCAGGATCGGATGGAACTCATATTTATTTTCGACCTCCTCATATAAAGCTTTCCAAAACAAATACCTCATTTTCTCCACATTCCCTTTATCTCCCGTCCATATCACGAGATGAGGGGAAGAACAGGCATTCTGATCGAAAACATAGGTGTCGTTATAAAAACCGGACGCTATACGCCTTATCTCCTTTTCATCGGGCAAGGATACGATACGGAAAATTGCAAGAGAATAACGATCGGCAAAACTCAAATCGAAAGACCGCGGCGGAATGGGCAGTTCACGTATTCTACGTACGGTTTCGTCTCCACCCCATACAATCCGCACATCGCAAAAAGAAGAAAAAAAAGCCGTTGCGGCATCCGCCTTATCATATCTCACAAGGGCTATACGCTTTGCTACATCCTTATACGGGGCATTCCCCGACAACCGGCGAATGTGACGAACAAGCATATCCGCCTGTTCGAAACGGCGGGAAGGCAGACGTACGATATTGTAATTTCCACCCAATAATCCGGCTGTCAGGGAATAGGCAAAATTCATCGGAACATTGGATGCCGCAACATGGAAAACCAGACCCCGCCCCAGACGTATCCCGGAATCTCCGTTTTCCTGCTTATAAGAAAGTATATTCGCCCTTCTGCAAAAAAATGCAAAAGCGACAACATCCCTATAACGCCTTATTTCCGGATCCTTGAATAAGGAAACGGAAAGGGCATTCAAAAAATCGACAACCTCCTCTTCAAAAGGCATAAAAGCTCTGCATTCTTTCCATTCCTCCCAGTCGACGGAAGAAGGAAATACATACTCCATATTATCGAATTCCTGCTGCATAAGTATCGCTACATCCTCTTAATTCGGCATTTCTCAATCGTCCCCGTATCTTAAAATATTTTCCCAATCTACCGCAGGGGCAATCGTCTTCTCCGGCAATATATCCCGTATCCTCGGTCAACAATACATGTCCGGGATAACTTTCCGGCAGGAGGGACACCGTTTCTATAATTCCCGGCTCTCCACAGGTTGCCGGAGTAAAATCGTCGGAACGACGTACGATAATATCCGAGAAAACCGAGGTGTGCAAATAACCGTATTCGCATTCCATACAAATAGCTCCCGCCTGTTCCGCCATTCCGTAGTAATCGTGTATGCAAGAAGTCTCTACTCCGCAAGCATTGTTAAGAGCCTTTTTAAAATCGTCCGAAGATACGGACTCCGCTTCAAGTTTTTTCCAACCTCCGCCATGAATCAAAACAGCTCCGGATAAATCCGGTTTATAATCCATTTGCAAAATTTTCTGATGGAAATACTGCCATATCATAAAGGTAAAACCGAAAATCAAAATACGCTCTCCCTTATGTTTTTCCAAAAAACTTCTCACTTCATTCGTTTTAAGCTGCATATTCTCATCCAATGCGAAAAGTTTATCGGAAGCAAATATTGAAAATCCCAATATTCCCGCAGCCCGGGCGGAATGTATATTCCTGTTTCCGAGCACCGTATCGGAATCTATAACAAGCATGGGCAATCGCATCTTTCCTATAAAAGAAGTCAGTATACGCGAAAGTGCTTTCGTCTCCGCCATGGAAGTCGTCCTATCCAAAAAAATCCGGGAAACTTTTTGTCCGGAAGTCCCCGAGGAAGTAAGAGCCTTCACCACATCTCCTTTATCCACACTCCTCAGTTCGTATTCTTTAAACAAACGTACCGGTAGAAAAGGTATATCTTCATATTCGTAATTCCCGTTTACATCGAATCCGAAAGCATCCAATATCCTCTTATAAGCCTCGCAGTTCTCATAATGACGGGCAGTCAGCGATCTGAGACGCCGATTGAAAAAGCGGCGTTTTACCTCCTTCCCCCATCCGTAAGGCGGTATTCCGAATATGTCATCCATTTCCGTCATTTCCTTTCGAACAATCGTAAAGTGCCGTATATTGTATTTTACCGGAAGTATTCTTGGGAATTTCTTCAATGACGAGGACATCGAATACATGCTGCCAACCGGTACGTTCCCTCAACATATCCGCCACCTCTTGTCTTTTATCAGCATCGGTAATAAATACGGTAATTTTATCATCGACTCCTATACAAGCCGTAGAAAGCGTAATTTCTTTCACCATTTGTTCCACAGCATCCAAATTCACTCTGTTTCCGAAAATTTTAACAAAACGTTTCTTACGTCCCGTTATATAATAGAACCCCTCATCGTCTCTCCGGGCAATATCTCCGGTATACAGCACTCCGTTATTTTCGTCTCCTTTAGACAAATCCTCCGGAGTTTCGGCATATCCCAATGAAACATTGGGACCCTCGTATACCAATTCCCCATCGATTCCGCTTCCCTCTATATTCCTACCTTCCTCATCCACAAGCCGGAAACGTCCTCCCGGAATAGGGTGACCGATACTCCGGTATTTTTCCGCAGCCCTTTCGAAAGGCAAATAACTCATACGGGCAGTAGCTTCCGTTTGTCCGTACATAACGATAAAACGCTTCCCGTTCCGCTCCGCATAATCGATATACTCCCTCACCACTTCCGCATTCAATTTTCCTCCGGCTTGAGTAAACACTTTAAGATCCGGCAAATCCATATCAAAAATACGCAGGCGTTTCAATATTTCATAAGTATAAGGTACTCCAGCCATGGAAGTAGCCCGCATTTCTTTTACGAAATTCCAAAACTTCCGTTGAACTACCGGCTCATCGGTCAAAAGAAGGGTGGCCCCTCTCAACAAATGACTGTGAACGACCGAAAGCCCGTAGGAATAAAACATCGGCAAAGAAGTCACCGGACGTTCTTCCGCATTTATATTCAAATATTCGGCTATGGATTCGGCATTGGCCAATACATTCTCATAACTCAAGCGTACTAATTTCGGGCTTCCCGTACTCCCCGAAGTTGTCAACAACAAAGCTAAATTTCCGGCAATATCCGCATTTTGCAGGACATGAGAGCCGGGCATTGCATAAAGCCGGTAAGACAAAAAAGAAAATATACATTCTCCCTCTCCCGTAACCGGCGCATAAGATGCCGGCAACCATATATAAGCCGGCCGATAGCATTCCATCAACGCATCCAGCATTCTATGCCGTTTATATAAATCGAGCATAACCGGCACTATACCCAAACGCATAAAAGCGATATATCCGGCCAAAAAATCCACGGAATTTTCTGCCAGACAAAAAACGACGGCTTTATTCCCTCCGACAATCGATTCCAAAGAGGCAGTCACCTCCTGCAAAGAGGCGGTCGTCAATTTATCGCCCTTATCATCGATAGCAATCGGCCGAGAGGCGTCATATGGAAGTTTTTCAAAAATCAAAATATATAATAATTTTAATACGACATCATACCGTCCACACCCAATATCTGTCCCGAAACATAAAGCGACAAATCGGAAGCAAGGAAGAGGGCCGCATTCGCCACATCTTCAGGAGAACCCATATGTCCCATCCCTACCCGTTTTCTCAAGGCTTCCCGTTTTTCTTCGGGAACTCCCATAAACATATCCGTTTCGATAATGCCGGGAGCGATGGCGTTCACCCTTATACAACTCGGAGCCAGCTCTTTGGCTGCAGATTTCGTCATTGCAATCACAGCTCCTTTGCTTGCAGAATAAACGATTTGACCGGCATTTCCGCATCGCCCCATAATAGAAGCGAGGTTGATAATCGAACCGCTCTTCTGTCGGAGCATCGACTTTGCCGCATACTGCATCATCAATATACCTGCAAATACATTCGTTCTGAAACTATATTCCATATCGTCATCGGTAATCATCCCCAAAACGGCATCTCTCATGACACCGGCATTATTGACGAGGATATCGAGACGTCCGGATTGTTTTTTTATCAAAAGGAAAAGTTCTCTTACCGCAGGTCTGTCGGTTATATCCAAATAAACCGGATGTACATTCGGATGCGATTCGTAAAATTTCAACGAATCCGGTTTGCGGGCCACGGCATACACGAAAGCTCCGTTCTCGACGAATACATCCGAAACGGCTTTACCTATTCCTCTGTTGCAACCCGTTATAAGAGCTACCTTCCCTTTTAACAATTCAGAATTCGACTCCATATTTTTTCAAAATTTCAATCCCTTTTTCGTAAGACGAAAAATCGATAATATCATCCGTTTCCAACATCACATCAAAAGCATCTTCGATTGCAGAAACCAGGGCCATGTGCCCTATGGAATCCCATAAAGGAATTTCCTGATACTTCAAACCCGGTAAACGCTCGACCGGTATTTTAAAACTTCCGGAGAATATTTCCCGGTACCTGCTTAAATTATCCATAAATCTAATCTTTATACCATTTGAGAAGTCTTTTATTTCCGGTTATCCCCGCAATAAAAGGAGCCGTAAACAAATAACCTACGGCAAGTACAAAACCGAGGAATACGGAAACGACCAAAATAAACATGCGACGGGGAGCAGAAGGTCTCACGGGAACGACTACCGGTTCCACCACACCCAATATGGGCGTAGTCTCTTTTACGGCTATGCGGGACTGTTCCAATTGTTTGGCCAATTCCGTATATACACTGTAGATAAGGGTATATTCCGAACGGAGTTTTTCTTCCCGAATTTGAGCCGTCGCAGAGGAAAAACTCAGGTTGGCATCTTTAAACCGGGCCAACTCTTCCTGCTTATCCTCGAAATTTTTCTTCACTTCATGATAGCGTTCTTCCACAAACTGAAGATTAGAAGCAACTTTCTGAATTTTAAACTCCGTTATATATTTTTGCAAAAGCTTCAGGGTTTTATCCGTCAATTCAGCTGCCGCCAGAGGATCGGGGAGAGTTGCCGAGAGCGTTACGATACCTTCCTTCCTGTCTACATTCAAAGTCAGCACCTTCTCCAAAAAATCGGCTACCTGCATTTCCTTTTTCGAAACATACAATATACCGACTTCCGGCCCGGAAGACTTCCGGAGCGTATCTTCTTTCGAGAGGGTTTTCAATATCAATCCGGGCAATCCTACGGTATATTTCCAAACAAAAGCCTTCAGATTAAAAGAACGGTATTTCGGGTCGGTACAATAGTCGTAAACCGAAACGGGATATTCGAACTTCTTGAATTTCAACGGAGTCATCATCAACTCTTTACGAAATTCTACATTTTTCATAATCTTGGGATACACCAAAGGCGAAAGTTCCTTAGCCATATTCACCGAACCGAGATTAATGCCGGCCATGGCAGCCAGGCCGCTCAGTCCTCCCATAGAGGCATCCTTGGTTATTTGAGGAACTACCGTACATTGAGCCGTATAAACACTGGCGGAAGTAAATGCATGCAATATACCCAATACTAAAAATATTCCCGAGACTCTGAATATAAAACGACGGTTGCGATAGAGTTTGCGCACAATATCCGCCATTTCGATTTCTCCCGGATTTTCCCGGATTTTTCCCATATCCTTCTCCATCACTTTGTGGTTGTATTAATCATATAAGTAATCATGCCCAGCATGGAAGTAAGAGAACTTCCCATACTCAATACTTCCGGGAAGCTCAGCATCCTATCCTTATTTTTCATCGGAACTATAATTTCGCATCCCGGTTCGATTTTCGGATTTCTCCCTATTTTGCGTACGGCGACTTTTCCGTTCGCATAAATCACGAAAGCTTTGCGTTTTTTAGCCCTAAATCCGAAACCTCCGGCATTTTCTATATAATCACAAAATTTCATTCCTTTTTTATAGACAACGGTATTGGGCCGCATTACCGCCCCGCTTATTCTTACCGTTCCGTCATAGGCGGGAACGATGAGTTCATCTCCTTCTTCCATCACCACATCATCATCCGAACCGGGATTGGCCAACGCTTTTTCCAATTCTATTGCGACGATGTAATTATCCGGTATCTTTATCTCATTCTCTCCGATGGAATCATTTCCGGAAGTTTTCGATAACCTCAAAGCGGTTTCCATTTTAAACCGTTGTTCCGGAGTCATCTTCCTCATCAATCGGGCACCTTTTACATAAGCTTTGGAAGTAACGCCACCGGCTCTTTTTACCAACTCCGAAATCCGGGAATTCACCGTCTCCTTAGCATAAACTCCCGCATACAACACCTCTCCCTTCACCGTCACATTCTGCTGTTCCCTGTAAACAGGGGAACGGCGGACATAAATTTCGTCGAAAGGTTCCAATACGAATCCCCGTATGCCGTCCACCACCAAATTATCCTTAAGAGCAAAAGAATACAACTCGGCATCCGAATCGATTTCTTTTATCCCTTTGGGATCCTTAATTCTTCTGGCAACATCCACGCGCACGACGGAGGCCGATTCGTTCAAACCTCCGGCACGTATTACCGCATCTTCCAAAGTCATATTATCCATAAAATCGTATTCTCCGGGATTACGCACTTCTCCTTTAATATTTATTACATACCCTTCCCGAATTGCATTTTTCGAAGGAATATAAAGTTGATCTTCCGGACGGAGTTCCACATCTGCAATTTCTCCGGAAAGCAATTTCTCCATATCCACAGGTATGACCTCTTTTGTCAAATCCTCTTTTTCCCTATAAAGTATGGCTCGAGTAAGAAAAGCGTCCCCTTTCGGTCCGTCAGCCATTTTCATCAAATCCCTTACAGTCCGGATTTTGTTTCCGAGAGCATAGTCACCGGGGCGTTTCACGGCTCCGGTAAGTATCACCCTATTTTCGTACCTATCCGATATTCTATTGACCGTCACACTATCCCCATTCCACAGAACAAAATTTCCGAAATCCTTATTTTCGACCGTAAACAGTTTGAATTCCTTATCTCCTTTACGCCTTACCGTCACACAGGACTTATATGCATCTCCGGAAAATCCTCCGGCATAATTCAACGCTACACTCAGAGTTTCTCCTTCTTTCATCTCATAGGTCATCGGACGTTTGAATTCTCCTTTAAGAACGACCAGCTTATCATAGGTCGCAATGCTTATCAAATCTCCGTCTTCCAAACGGATATCCCCTCTGTTATCCCCATTGAGGATATAATCGTAAACATCTATCCGCGCTATACGCACACCTTTCCGGTATACGTATATATTCCGCAAAGTTCCCATATCGTTTACTCCTCCCGCCGCATACAGAGCGTGATATAAAGTCGCCAAAGAAGGGAGGGTATAAGTGCCCGGCATAACGACCTCTCCCACAATATTCACTCTTATACTCCGAATTTGTCCCAACGACAACTTTAAAAACGTCCCGGGTTTCTGTCCCGATAAATCCGAAAATATGCGGGAAAACATCGTCTTCAAATAAAATGCGGCTTCCCGTATATTTTTGCCGTTCAAATAAAGAGGACCGAGATTGGATACGTTAATCGTACCTTCGGGCGATATCACCTGCCTCAATGTCATTTCCGAATTTCCCCATATATCGACGACAATCTCATCCCCCGGCCCCAACACGTAATTATCCGGAGTAGGTATATTGAGTTGAGGTTCGAATGTAAGGTTATTATTCCTGAACATCGCTCTCCCGAACACATCCGAAATTTCGTTCCGTATTGCGGAACTATCCTTCTCCACGCCTGCATAATTCATATTCAGGCGTTCCCGGGTATTGCTCTTCGATATATCTTCGGCGGATTTCCCCTTTCCTATTTTTTCATAATCCGCCTTTAAACGCTCTACATCTTCCCGACTTACGCCTTTTGTCAAAAGCATAACCGCAATTTCTTCTTTGGATTTTCCTTCGGCATAGGCCTGCTTCACCATATTTTTTACCTCCGAATCCGATATTTGTGCAAAAACCGAACCGCCCAAACAGCATAAGATTAGAACTAAATACCATTTTTTCATATCCTCAATATATTAACTTACAATCTATCATTACTTATAAAAGTCAAATATAACCACACCTCCCGAATCATTTCACCCTATCTCCCTGTCCTTTACCCCCAATAGTCGCAAAAATATAATAAAAATACTTCTTTAAATCCAATATTTCATACATTTCAGCATCCTTCTCAGCCAATTTTACAGGAGTAGACATATCAATTTCATTAATCTGCGCCAAACCCGTTATCCCGGGCAAATAATTATACACTCCCCGCTTCTCCCTCTCATCAATCAATTCCGTCTGATTAAAAAGATTGGGACGCGCACCCACCAAGCTCATGTCACCTTTCAAAACATTCAACAACTGCGGCAGTTCATCCAATTTTGTACGTCGCAAAAAAGCACCGTATTTCGTAATAGCATTTTGATTTGTCAAGTGTGTAGCAACAGATTGTGTACCTTTCCGCATGGTACGGAACTTGATAAGAGTGAACGGTTTTTTGCCCTTACCGACACGCTGCTGCAAAAACAATGGCGAACCGGTATCAAACAATCCGATGATATACAGTACTACACCTACCGGACACAAAAACAGAATTCCCAAAAACGAGAATGTAAAATCGAAAAATCGTTGCATATTATTTATTTTCTAAAGCTGTCAAACGTTCTCATCAAGCCTTCCGGCAGGCTATCCGGAAGTTGCGCAATATTCAAGGCATGTTTTATTTTTTCGTTGGAGACAACATAGTTTTCGGTAAGTTTTTTCAGTCGCTCCCTGTTTAGCGGCAAATGAAGCACACTTCCGATACCTGCCAAAACATTTACCAGGTTCCGGGGGAATTTCCAGATATGTGCCTTTTTCCCCAACGATGTCGCAATCAGTCGAATCAACTCGTTTGTCGACAACGCTTGGTCATCGCACATATGATAAATACCGCTTTCTATATTTTCACGAACCATCAACTGCTCCACCACATAAGCAATGTTATTGACAGAGCAAAATGAACGTTTGTTTTCATAGGCACCCAAAGGCCAGGGAATACCTTTTCTTACCACATTGTATAACAGGTTCAGATTACCTTTGTTGCCCGGTCCGTAAATCATTGCCGGACGAAGAATGAATATTCTCTTATTCCCTATTTTCAATTCCCGACTTCGGGTCAGAATATACTCTTCAGCTTTAATTTTCGATTCGCCGTAAGGGCCAACGGGCTTCGGAATAATTTCTTCGGTAAGTATATCTCCTTCCACAGTGTCCGCTGCCGCTTTTACCGAACTGAAAAAAATGAATGTCCGTGCTTCCGATTGCAGAAAATAGTCGAAAACTTTTTGTGTCAAACAGGTATTTATCTCAAAATAAGAGTTTGCAAGGCTGCTATCCTTCGTATCGTGGGCTTTCCCCGCCAAATGGATAATAGCATCCGTATGAGGAATATCCTTCAATTGTTCCCATGCAAATATTTTTTTCACTCCTGCATTTAAGATTGGATTGATATCCAATCCATACAGAATATACTTCCCATTCCATTTACGGGAAAAGTTAGAACCGACAAATCCATTTATGCCTGTAATAAGTACTTTCATCGATAAACAATCTATTTTTCCAAATCGAATAAACTAATCACATCCGCTTTTTCCCAGTCTATTTCCTTATCGGCCTCTGCTACACTGCAAAAAGCAAAATCATCCAAAAACATTTTAAATTTATAAAATGCCTTCTTTATACCGACATAACTCTTAAAACGTCTTATCAAAGGTAAACCTTCCATAACGGGCTGTCCCGTATCGAAATCTCTCGGATGAAAATAAGTCATCATATAATCGGAAGTCTTTCCCCAACGTTTAATCAAGCTATAGGGAAACAATCTAAAATATCCTCCCCCGGAAAAAACGACGGTTTTATTCAGCAGCTTACGGATATTTATCGGAAATTCCTTGATAAACAATCCGTCTCCCACATTTATTCTTTTGGGAACTCCCGCTCCATAACTCATCATACCTCCGTAATCATGCGAAGAAGGGAATATCGAACAATCATATTCAAATCCCATCTCCACCAAAGCCCTTAATGCCCATACATTATTTTGGGTAATCGAAAAACCGGGAGCACGAAAAGCTTTTATTTCCTCCCCGATAACATCCTCTATCAAATGCTTAGCTTTCAGGGTATCTTTTTTGAATTCCTCTCGACAAAATCCGGAAGAAAGTTCATGCTGATAGGAATGGCATCCCAAATGATGTCCGTTCCGATATATGGCTCGAATCACCTCAGGATGTTTTTCCGCTATCCAACCCAAGCAAAAAAATGTCCCTTTTTGTTCCCGTCGTTCGAGTTCTTCCAATATACGTTCCACCCCCTCATAAATACGCACCTCGTACTTATCCCAATCCAGCTCACCTGAAATAAAGTCGCAATTATACCAATCTTCAATATCAAAAGTAAGAATATTCATACCTCATTCGTTCTTACCGGTATATTTTTTACGACTTTAGCAGGCCTCCCCGAAGCAATGGTCCAAGCCGGAATATCCTTTGTAACCAAAGAGCCTGCTCCCACAATAGCACCTTCTCCTATCGTAACTCCGGGCATTATCATCGTTTCCATACCAATCAAGCATCCTCTTTTCATGCAAATCATCCCCAGTTTATAACCTAATTTTGCATAATCGTCGCCCACACAATAATTTGTTAAATCTCGCTGATGACATAATAACCGACTTCCACTGGCAATATGGACATGATCTTCTAAAATTATACAATCTGCATGATTTAAATCAACAATGACATGATCTCCGATAAATACCCCCTTCCCCACCTTACAACCCAATCTTCTCAATAAAAAGGGTCTCAACATCCTCGGATTAAAGGGTTCAAAAATCACCCAATTCATCATACTTAACAACAAAGCATGATATATATTCCCAAAAAACTTACCTATAACTTTCAATATATTCACATCCCCGTATTCTTCCTCAGAATAATTCAAGCCTATAAAGCGCAGGAATCGATAGGTCAAACTCAATTTTCTAACCATTTTTTATTCCCCTCTTAAGTATTTTACACAAATTATCAATACAAATATCTTTTCGAAATTCTTTTTCAAAAAACAAACGCCCGTTTTCTCCCATTTTTTCAAAATCCTCTCTATTTGCAATTACTTTATTCCGTATTATATCTGCAAGAGCTTTATAATCACCTGCAGGAACGGCATAACCGCAATTCGATTCCCTTATAATATCCGCACCTCCATCACCTATCATCGCCAATACCGGACGTCCTGCCGACATATAAGCTTGCAAACGAGCGGGAACAACCATGCCCAAATGAGGGAATCCGCCTCTCAAACTTACCAGCAAGGCATCGGCTTTGCTGAAAAATGCAGGCATGGCCTCCGGCGGAAAGCGGCCTAACGTAAAAACTCTGTCGGTCAAATTACGCTCCTTTATGTAGACATCCAGCCATTCTTTTTTACTCCCGTCTCCCACAAACACCCATTTCAATTCTTTTATATCCAGCAAAATCTCAATCGCTTCTATAATAGCATCCAAATTTTGGGAACGTCCCAGATTACCTGCCAACATAATTACGAACCCCTCCGGCAATCCGGGAACAGGATAAGTCGAGTCCGCCTTCGACAAATCCTCACTCCAATTGGGGAAATAAATGATCTTATTCTCAAAATTCCCCTTCGACAAAATAGACTCGGTAAATCGCCTGCTGCTTATAAGTATTTTATCGCAATGCTTATAAATCCCTATAACCATTTTATTTACAACGGACAAAACATATCTATTCCTTATTCCTCCTCCGGACATCATCGCATCCGGCCATATATCCAACACCCACAAATACAAAGGGAGTTTTCTCAATTTCTTCAAAAGCATTGCAGGATATACCTGAAATATGGGAGAAGGTTCATGCACAATTACCGCATCGTATTTTCTCCATACAAAATACAAAAGGATGTGACAACAAGCCGAAATCACATAGCTTATATAATTCAACGTCAGCAAGAACTTATTTCCTCTACCCCGAGGGAACTGAAAAGAACGGAAGACCTTGACTCCATTTATCCGTTGGATACGCTTTTTGAATATTCCGTATCCTTTAAAATATTTCCCCACCGGATAATTCGGTATTCCTACCAAGGCATCTACCTCATACCCTCGCTCAACCAAACCGAAAGCGATATCATTGCTCTTAAAATTTTCCGGATAAAAATACTGAGTAATTAATAATATCCTCATCTCCGTACATTTTGTAATGATAGCACCAAACTCTTTCCATCCAATTTACGTAATGCCCGTCCGGTAATAATGAGATGTTCGTAGGGCAACTCAGGCGACACTTCGTAAATGGGGAAACGAATACTTCCAAACTGGAAATAAGTTTTCTCCCATATATCCTTCCGATAATGCAACACTTCTTTCCAATGTTCTCCGTCAGGAGAAAACCACAAATAGGAATTCTTATCAGTATTGATACTCGAAGGTTCAACGGTCGTAGAAATAGCCGCGTTATTTCCTATTTGAACAGCATAAATACCGGAACCTTGAATCTCCTGCAAATCCGTTATAGTCCCAGTCTTCCGATCTATCTTACGAATAACATTAGGCTTATATTGAGAATCGGTAGCGAAAACAATAAAATCTTTATAAAATAACGGAACGCAAATACGATATTGTTGGCTACCTTGATACTGTGCTACAAATGTTCGAAACCCATCTTCCGTATAACCGAAAATACATGCGGAATCCTCATCCCCCGTTGCAACCCACAATTTTTCACTATAGGGATCATTAAACAATCCATGAATATGATTAATCGTGCCTTTCGGAAACGTATACGCTCTTTGCCACGTATCACCGTCATTCATGGTTTTGTAGATATGCACTTCTTTTCGTTCCGGATTACGGTAATATTCCCCATAATAAATATTTCCCATCGTATCCTGACATAAATTCATGGGACGCGCCCCTCTATCTACGGTACGACATTTCAAAAAAGTATTCGTCTTCACATCATACCGGAATATACCTTTTTTGGCAATACACATCCAAATATCATTCCGGAATCTGTACAAACGGGTAATCTCTGCACGAAACAATCTCCTTGTTAAAAAAAATGACGACAGCAGAGCATTCTTTTTATCTTTCAATTTGGAGAAATACGACCATTTTTTATTGATGACATCATATCTGAAAAGGTTATATCCTCTCGCTCCAATCCAAAAAGCGGGAGAAACATAGAGGATAATCATCTGGCTAAAAAAGGGGCAATTACAATGCATATAATAAACAGCTTAATGTTTCATAAAGTTAATTAAAAAACGGGCATTCAGAATTTTCTCCACACCATCTTATCGACGATATGTGTATAAGACTGTATAATTTTCACTACCTTGGATGAGACATTGACATCGGTATAATCGGGTACCGGCATGCCATTATCTCCATTTCCGACCATCCCCACTGCAGTATCCACCGCCTGAAGCAAAGAAGACTCATCAATGCCGGCAAGGACAAACACTCCTTTGTCCAGTGCTTCCGGCCGTTCGGTCGAAGTACGGATGCATACTGCCGGAAAAGGACGCCCAATGGAAGTAAAGAAGGAACTTTCTTCCGGCAATGTACCGCTGTCGCTCACTACTGCAAAAGCATGCATCTGCAAACAATTGTAGTCGTGAAATCCAAGCGGTTCATGTTGAATGACTCTATCATCCAATTTAAATCCAGTCATTTCTATACGCTTACGGGAGCGCGGATGGCAAGAATACAGAACAGGCAACTCATATTTACGTGCCATGGCATTGATAGCATTGAATAAATCGGAAAAATTTTCATCCGTATCAATATTTTCCTCCCTATGGGCCGAAAGCAAAATATACTTCCCTTTTTCAAGTCCCAGCCGTTGATGAATATTCGAAGAATCAATTCCGGAAAGATTATGAAGCAAAACTTCCGCCATGGGTGAACCCGTTACAAAAGTTCTCTCTTTAGGCAATCCGCAGTCTGCAAGATATCTTCGTGCATGTTCGGAATAAGCCATATTCACATCGGAAATAATATCCACAATACGGCGATTCGTCTCTTCCGGAAGACACTCATCTTTGCAACGATTACCGGCTTCCATATGAAAAATCGGAATATGCAACCTCTTTGCTCCAATTACGGACAAACAGCTGTTGGTATCTCCAAGTACGAGTACCGCATCCGGTTTAACAAATGTCATGAGTTTATATGAACAATCGATGATATTACCCATCGTAGCCCCGAGATCATCTCCTACGGCATCCATATAAACCTCCGGCTCTTTCAATCCAAGGTCTTTGAAAAAAATCCCGTTTAAATTGTAATCGTAGTTTTGACCCGTATGCGCCAGAAGCGTATCGAAATAAATACGACATTTATTAATGACGGCTGCCAAACGGATAATTTCAGGACGTGTCCCTACGATAATCAACAATTTAAGACGTCCGTCCCGTCTAAAATGCACTGCTGAATAATCTAAATTCTTTCCCATATTT
>JBGZEX010000074.1:0-14258 GCA_041846495.1 Marinifilaceae bacterium | reverse complement strand
TGTCCGAAGAAATGTATACTTTTACCCATGGTTATACTTTTTTGTTTTGCAACTCAAAGATAACCAAAAGGGCTGGTACATCGTGAGAAGTGTCAGCCCTAAATTTTATACGACAGAAGAAGTTTTACCGGACAGCAATAGATTCCTTTCAAATCGGGAAAGGTGAAACTTTAGCTGCCCTGCAATTATGAGGAGACGAGCAAGCCCCTCAAGCCTGTTCTTATTTAAGAAGAAATCGGTTTTTCTAATTTATGCCTGTAAATGATACTTAAAATCCAAATAATAGATAAAACTGCCAATAGAATGGCTTTTTGTAAATTCAATCCGACGAAAAAGTTGTTAAGAGAATGAAATGCTGCGACGGCTAATAGTGAATTGGTCTTTTCTGCTACCAACCCAATTCCCCAACTCCCTAATAGTAAAATGAAAAAGAAAACGATATTTGAAGTGGATAACTCAAAATTCAAATGCCAGATAAACCACAAAACGGTTATTAATAATATACCGATAAATTTCGGTAGTGGCGATAATAAGTGTTGCAGAAATCCCCGCCAACCTATTTCTTCCAATAACCCGTAAATTAAAATAGTGAAAATTGCAGCGATAGGGAAAGTCCCTTTTGTGAAATATGCCGTTGTGCCAATCAATACCGCAGTCAATAGCCAATAGATAGATAGCGGTATAAAAATATTTGCGAAATTACCTTTTAAACTCATTATTGGCTGGATATGAAATATTTTGGCTGCTATAAAAGCTCCTATTGCAGGTCCGATGCCCTGTAAGATTGTTCGAACAAAACTATTGTCGATGTTTGTTAATAATTCTGTTTTGTTTGTTAAGTATCGGCAAAATAAAGCTATTATGAAGAAAACGGCAATGGCGGAAATTACAGTTGTTTTTTTTGTGTTTTTTTCCATCCTTTATCGATTTAGATAGTTCGTTGTTATGAAGACCGATGTGAAATGCGATAGAGTTAAGTGCCGAATCCGGCAAACTGTATTGTATTTTTTATTCGTTTTTTATAATTCGTATCGATAGTCGTTCGGGACAGTGTTTTTTGATTAGAGGGGGAAGCGCTATGGATATTTAAACATTCAGATTTTAAATTCTGCCCAAAGAGGGTAGTGGTCGGAAATCATAAAGGAAAGCTTTTGTTTGGTAAGTTCTCTGTTGTTTAGAGCGATCGTTACAAAATCATAATTGCCGCCTTCATTAAATTCGAGAGAGAGTTTGGGATGTCCGTTTTCTCCATTGAACCATGCTATCTGGTCGTAATATTTTGTTCGGTTGAATATGGAGCGGGTTACCGTTGTATTCTGAAGAGCCTCGGGGACATATAATCCTTCGGATAAGAATGTTTTATCTAATAAATCGCCGCGTGCTTCTATGTTGAAATCGCCTAATACGATGAGATTTTGGTGGTATGCATTGACATCTTTGGCCCATGCGGAAAGCCATTGGGCGATGCCTTTAAGTTCGCCGAGCCGGTCTTTCGATTTTTTGCCGTACAAAATGTGCAAGGTTATAAGAATGAAGGTTTGGTGTTTCGACCGAAAACTTACGGCATAGGGGGTCCGGACGAATTGCTCTTTCATGGTATTTTCGGATACGCCTTTACGCCACTCGTCCGGAACGACGAGTTCGCCGGCAAGTCCGGATAGATTTACTCTTCGGGTATCGAATAGATAGGCCATTCTCTCGCCGTTTCCGGCATCTCCTTTATTTACATCGGTTAGAATCATCGACCATTCGCCGCCCAATACTTTGAGCGTATCTCTCAATGCACGAATATTGGCTTTTACTTCCTGTACGGCAACTACGTCGAACCGGCGTATGATTTCCGCTATGCAATGTACCGAGTGAAGATCACGCCTCGGACTGTCGTTATCTTTACTCATCCATTCCCGGGTCAGATCTCCGAAACCGCGAATGTTCCAACTTGCGATGAGCAGATTTCGGTCGAGTCGTTTGGGTGGAATTTTTTCATCCAAGTCTTTTTTCAAACAATTCAAGTTATCTAAAACTTTTTGAGGAGGGGTTTCCAATACTTTTGCCATAATTATTGTGTTTTTCGATATGCTTTTTCTCGAGAGTTTTCGTAAGTGTATCTTCGACCATTATTGCAAAAATAATAATTAATCTTACCAAAAGATCGCATGTCGTTGATATATTTACGAATATGGCGTTAAATGTCGTGTTTCACCTGTCGAGCGATTTTATTGCCGATTTTTATTCCCTGGGTAATTCTGTCGGCTAATCCGATACCTTGCGAGATGCCTCCGGCTATGTGCATACCTTTGAATTTTTCTTGGATTTCCGTAATTTTTTTCACTCTTTCTGCGGAAGAAATTTCATATTGCGGAATACCTTTTTCATATCGTGAAATATGTATTAAATCGGGAACGACATTCCGGGGTATTTTCAACATTTCATATAATTCGTTTATTCCCATCTCGATGATGTCGTCATCGTTGAGATTATTGAATACGTACCCTTGTCTTATACCGCCCATAAATACGGTGAAAAGAGCACTGTCGGCATAGGGAGTCCTGTTGCCGAAACAGGAAGAAGGGAATAAGATGCCGAGTATTTTTCGATTTTCACAAATCGGTACCAATCCTCCGAAGGCATTACGGGAAATTCCGGGAAGATGGTCGAAGCCTACGTTTATTTCGATTACGGGAGCATAGGTGAGTGATGCTATGGAGGGAAGATAGGGGCGGATATTGGGAGATAGCACGGTTTCGAGTTCGTATGCCCTGACTGTCGTGACTATATGTTTGACGCATATTTTACGCACGGACTCTCCTTTTTGCCTGTAAGTGATCAGCCAGTTTCCGTTATCGCTTTGTTCGGAGGTTATTTCTTCGATATTGCAAACTATTGTTCCCGTGCGGGAAATTTTTTTCTCCAATCCTTTAATCAGGTTTTCGAGTCCTCCTTCTGCGGAAAAAATTTCTTTAGTTGCCTTTCGTTCCCGAGGTGATTTGGGTTCTTTTCGTTTTTTTACGGCTCCTTTGATGAAGCTGCCGTATTTCTGCTCCAAGGCGTATAATTTAGGCAGGGCATATTGTGTCGTAAGCCGGAAGGGGTCTCCGGCGTAGATGCCTCCGATGAACGGATCTACCGCATAATCGACAAAACTTTTTCCCAAACGGCGGGTAGCTAAGTCCCCTACGCTTTCCAAAGGATTATTTCCTTTTTTGCGGAAAGGCTCGAAGAGTATTCCGATTTTATCGTTGAGGGTGAATAATGGGGATTTGAGTCCGCTTATAGGATCGGAGGGTAGAGGATGAAATTTGTTTCCTTTCCAGATCCAACGGGCGGCCGATATTTTTTTGGCGGTTTCCATTCGAACTTCCGGTTGAACGTATTCGAAAAGTTCGGCGACCTCCGGGGTCGAAATCATACCCGTATTCGGTCCTGTCTCAAAGGTATAACCGTTTTTTTTGCAGGTACGTATTTGTCCCCCTGTTTTATCCGATTTTTCGAGAATAATGAAAGGGATATCGTATTGTTCCAACCTGCTGGCTACGGACAAGCCGGTAATTCCAGCTCCGATAATGGCTACAACTGTTTCGGAAACTCTGCTCGTCATTCGATTCTATTGATATGGTGCATATAATTACTCGGTTTTTTACGGATTATTGTAATTCGCCTCCTATTATGATAGGAAAGACTTTAAGTATTCGAAAACGAATCGCCCCGGAGATTATCGACGACGGTATATAACCGGTATTGTCTGTATAAAATCCGGCTTCAAATATACGATATTTTTATAAATCGCAAGTTTCCCGTGTAAACTTGAATGGAGATAAATCGAATCCGAATTATTATCGGGAAAATTTCAATTGCGAAGCTGAATCTGAAAGGCTGAATAGCCTTGCAGATTCGATATATAGCATTTTTTATATGTCGAAAATATCTGCATGGGCAATGCCGTATTTGATAAACTCCGTTATTCGCCGGGGAAATACCGTACCCCCTTTTTCGAGAGGTTAGAAGGCGGTTTTCTTATAACTTGCCACCGCCCATATGTTGAAAATTACGGCGAAACCGAGCATTGCCGATAGTTGTGTCTGCAAGGCTCCGATCTTACTTCCTTTGAGATAAACGGCACGCATCACTTCTACGAAATATTTTATCGGGTTGAAAAGCGTTATCGCCTGTGCCCAATCGGGCATGCTGCGTGTAGGGGTAAAAATTCCGCTCATCAGCATCATTACAATGGCAAAAAAGAACATAATGAACATTGCCTGTTGCATCGTTGCCGAATAGTTGGAAATGACTAATCCTAAACCCGAAAAAATGAATACGAAAAGCAGTGAGAAAAAATAAATCGTCAGCAGATTGCCTGCCGGAAACAGTCCGTAAATCAGTGCCGCCAAGCCGAAGCAAACGGTAATGATAAATATCCCGATTATCCAATAGGGAATGAGTTTTGAAAGAATAAACACAAATTCGCGAATGGGCGTAACGTTAATTTGTTCAATGGTCCCTTTTTCTTTTTCGCTTACAATGTTCAGTGCAGGCAAGAATCCGCAAATCATCATCAGCAAAATAACCGTCAGGGCGGGAATGATGAACGACTTATAATCCAAATAAGGATTGTATAGAAATCGCGGAATAATATTCACCCCGGCTTCGTTTGGCTCTTTCTTGAAAATTTCCACTCCTATTTCCTCCGAAAAACCGTCGATAATCCGGGCCAAATACTGTGTGGCAAATGCACCTTTGGTTCCGTTAACCGAATTGGCGGAAATCATCACTTGTGACAAGCGATTTGTCAACACCTCTTTCTCAAAACCGTTCGGGATTTCCAAAATGGCATCTGATTTACCGTTTTTTATACTTTCCATGGCTTCGGCATAGGTGTTTGCAGCGACTGACAAATGGAAATTTCGGGTTGCCGATATTTTTTGAGTCAATCGGGTGGAGTAGATGCTGTGGTCGCCGTCAATCACACATAAATTTATATTATTCACTTCTAAATTTGCCACCCGGGGAAACAGCAACATCAATACGAAAGGATAAGCCGAAATCAATCGAGGCAAAAACGGATTCCGTAGAATTTGCTTAATCTCTTTTTGTAATAAATATTTCAGCATAATGATAATGTTTTATCGTAATCTTGTATTGAATTTCTTTAAACTTACGCCTATCATGGCCGTTGCCATGACAATAAGTATTATCATCTCTTTCAACACATACTTCACCCCCAAACCTTGTATCATCAGTTTTTTGACCGAAAGAATATACCATTTTGCCGGAATGATATTCGAGAGCATTTCCAAAATCCGAGGCATATTATCTACGGGATAAATCATCCCCGAAAGCATCACTGTAGGCACCATCAGCATCGCACCGGAAATGAGCATCGCAGCGACCTGCGTGCCGGCTACCGACGAAATAAGTAGTCCGAGAGAAAGGCAGACAATCAGGTAAATAATGGAAATGAATACGAGCCAAAACAAACTTCCCGCCACCGGAATATTCAGCACGAAAACCGATAACACTAATATATTCAGCAAATTCCCACACGAAATAAACAGATAAGGAACCGCTTTTGAAAGGATGATATGAATAGGTTTCACCGGCGAAACGAGTAGCAGCTCCATCGTTCCCATCTCTTTTTCACGTACAATGGAAATGGAAGTCATCATTGCACATATTAGCATCATTATCAAACCCATTACGCCCGGAACGAAATTGTAAGCGCTTTCCATTTGCGGGTTGTAAAGCATTTGGTAGTTGGGAATAATATTCACTTTTTCATCCTGCACTTCCTGCCGGTTTCGGTGGGTTTCTTTTATAATATTGCTTGCATAGCCGATTTCGGTAATAGCCGTGTTCGGGTCGGTAGCATCGGCAATAACTTGTACCGACGGCTGTTCGCCCCGTATTACCTTGCTCGAAAAATCCGGCTCGAAAATCACTACAAGGTCAGCCACGCCATAATTCAGCACCTTCTCCACCTCCTGTGCATGATTTAGAATCTCGGTGATTTTGAAATATCGGTTTGCTGCCATTCGACGGATAATCTCGGTAGCCATTTCGTCGTTCGCCGGATTAAGCACGGCTACATTAATGTTCAGAACTTCGGTTTTTATGGCAAATCCGAACAGTAAAATCTCTAAAATCGGTATCCAAAGCAGGATAAGCAAGGTTCGCTTATCTCTGAATATATGTCGAAATTCTTTTTTGACAAATGAAATGAATTGCGAATTGCCTCTTGCTCGTTTCGATTTCGAATTTGTTGTTAATTCATTCATTATTAATTGTTTTTATTGTGAGTCGGGGAGTGGTTGTTTGGAATAAAATTCTTGAAAGGGGAACTTGATACGAATTTCGGTTCATTGCATTGAAGTATACTCGCTGTAGTACAAAAGAATTGCGTATAAGTCGGAAATAAAAAAATGGCATATTAAAGTGTTGGTACATTTTTCCTTGTCAGTTTCAGAAATACCTCATCCATTGTATTGCATTTGAATTTTGTTTTCAGATTCCGGGGCGTGTCAAGTGCATCAATCCGTCCGTCGACCATAATCGAAATTCGATTGCAATATTCCGCCTCGTCCATATAGTGTGTGGTTACAAATACAGTAATTCCCCGTTCCGCAGCCTGATAAATGGACTCCCAAAACTGCCGTCTTGTGAACGGATCGACGCCACCTGTCGGCTCATCCAGAAACACGATTTTGGGATTGTGAAAAATGGCGGTTGAAAATGCCAATTTCTGTTTCCAGCCAAGCGGAAGGTTTTCTACAAGCGAATTCCGCTCGTCGTACAAATCGAGTTCTTTCAGCATTTCTTCCGCACGGCCCTCCATTTCTTTACCTCGTAAACCGTAGATGGCACCGTAATACGTGAAATTTTCCTTTACCGTAAGATCGTCGTAGAGCGAAAACTTTTGGCTCATATAGCCGATATTGAATTTTATGGCTTTGGTTTCGGTCATAATGTCGTATCCGGCTACAGTTCCGCTTCCCGAAGTGGGAATGCTCAAGCCGCAAAGCATACGCATTGCCGTGGTTTTCCCGGCACCGTTAGCTCCTAAAAATCCGAATATCTCACCCGTTTCCACTTCAAAAGAAATATGGTCAACGGCCGTGAAATCTCCGAATTTTTTAGTCAAATTTTCTATTTTTATGGCATATTTCATATTTTGTGGGTTTTAATAAACGAACGGGTAATGCTTTAACTTCGTGATTTTGTTTTCCGACTTCCGGCTTTTATGAAACAATCCTCCACGGTCGGTTCAAATTTGAAGACCTCTACATTTTCTATTTCAGGCACTTCGTTTGTTTTGAAAACGACACGAACGTATTCGCCCGAAATGTAGCATATCTCTATATTTTCGTTCTGTTTCAATAATTTAAGCAGGTTGTAATTATTCTCCGAACGCAAGGAATACAGGTTCCCCGAATAACCGGCAACGATTTTTTCGGGAGTGTCGATGCCCATTATTTCGCCGTTTTGAATGAACATGATGTTGTCGCAAAGCGTGACTTCGTCCATATAGGGTGTTGAAACGACTATGGTTATGCCTTGCTGTTTGAGTCTTTTGAGCATTTCCCAAAATTCTTTTCGCGATACCGGGTCAACGCCTGTCGTAGGTTCATCGAGAAACAGCACGCTCGGGCTGTGTATCAAGGCACACGAAAGTGCCAATTTCTGTTTCATTCCGCCGGATAACGCTCCCGCCCGACGATTTTTGAAAGGTTCAATTCGGCTATAAATGTCTTTTATCAGGTAATAATTTTCGGCAATGGTGGTTCGGAAAACCGAAGCGTAAAATTCCAAATTCTCGTTTACCGTCAAATCCCGGTACAGCGAAAACCGTCCCGGCATATAGCCGATTGTGTTGCGAATGGCTTGGTAGTCTTTCTTCGTATCTAATCCGCCAATGCTCGCATAGCCGCTGTCGGGCAGCAAAAGTGTGGAAAGTATGCGAAAAAGCGTGGTCTTTCCTGCGCCGTCGGGGCCGATTATGCCGAGAGTACTCCCTTTTTCCACCGAAAAACTGATATTTTGCAAGGCTTGTACTTCACCGTATCTCTTGCTTATTTGCTCTGCGTGTATCATTTTTTTGCTGTTTGTGGGACAAATTCCGCTTCGCCGTACATCCCTATTTTCAACATTCCGTCGTTCTTTACGGCTATTTTTACGGCGTAGACCAAATTTTCCCGTTCGTTTTTTGTCTGAATGGTTTTGGGTGTAAACTCGGCTTTTTCCGAAATCCACGTTATTTTTCCACTGTATTTTTGGGTTTCGTTTTTGTCGTAATCGCTGTAAACATTGACTGTTTGTCCCAATTTCAATTTGGATAGTTGAGAAGAACCGACATAAGTCCGCAGAAAAATAGTATTCATATCGGCAATCCGGTAGAGCGGACGGGCAGGCAGTGCAATCTCGCCCGCATTCGTGTATTTTCGCAGTACAACGCCTGTCATCGGATTTACAATCCGGCTTTTTCGTATTTTTTCGTCGATTTGAATTATCTGAATTTCCACCGCAGAAATTTGCTCATTCAGACTCTCTACGCTGGTGTGCAGGGTGTTTTGTCGTGCGGAAAGTCGGCTTTCGGCAATCTTTATTTTGGCGATAATGTCGTCTAATTGTTGCTCGGTAGCCGCATCGCCTTTCCGCAGGTTTACAATGCGGTTTTTCTCCGATCGTAGATGAGCAATTTCGACATGCAATGCCTGCATTTGTTTTTCGGTGTCGGGTTTACTTGCTTGCAAAACTTTTTTTGACGCAAAGAGTTGCCTTTTTTGCAAATAAAGTTGCGTAGTGTCGATATAACCAACCGTTTGTCCTGCACTCAACAATTCGCCTTCCTCCACGTTAAGCGCTTTGACAACTCCTTGAACTTCGGTTGAAACCAATAAGTCCTTTGCTTCGAAAACGCCTACTGCGTCGTATTTCAGACTGTTTTTTTTGCATCCGAACCAAAGCAGAACAGTCGTCAGAATGAAAATTATCTTTCTCATTGTTTTTGTATTTTAATCAATTGATTGTAAATGAATATTATTTTTCTCCCAACGTATTTTTAATATCGTATTGATACATCAGAAATTCGATTTGGTGCCGATTGCAGGTTTGTCGAGCCAGGTTTTCGGCATTGATATCATCTATTAATTCGGACATAGTGATAGTTCCGTTTTCAAATTTCTTTTCCGAAGCCGATTTTACCCGTTCCCGAAGTTTTACGATTTCATTGTCTTTCTCCACTAAAAGCCGATGACGTTCCAACTGACTTCTTTTTTGAGCCAATTCCACATCGATGCTTTGCATAAAGGCATTTTGTTGTGTGTCGATTATATTTTTCTTGATTTTAAGCAAATTCAAGTCATTTTTCCTTGTATAAAATCCGCCTATATTCCACTGCACGACTAATGCACCAAATAGAAAATGATTGTTTCGGATATTGGCAAGGCGTATTCCGGGCGTGAGTGTCGTAACCATTCCTTGCAGTTGAATTTTGGGTGTAATTTTGGTGGAAAGCAGCGAGTGTTGTGCATCAATCGCTTCTCGTCTACGAGCAAACATCGTTAATTCGGGGCGGTTTCCGATACTTCCCAACTCCGATAGATTTACCGGTTTCGGGATTTCAAGCATTTCATTCTCGCCGATTTCCCTGCCGATTATTACCGCCAACATTTTCAAGTATGCCGTTTTGTAAGTCGTAAGATTTATTTTCGATAGTTCGGCTTTGTAAATTTCCACTTGGATTTTGTCCAAATCCGATTGATGAATCACTCCGTTTTGTAGTGAAATTTCGGCACGGTTGCGATTTCGTACCAAGTTTTCGGTGAGAATATCCACTTGCTTTATTTGTTCGTTGATGGACAAAATGCCGAAATAGAGTTCATTTACTTTGCTTCGAATGGCGTAAAGGGAAACTTCCACTTTGGCTTTTTCGACTTCGGTTTCGGCACGAGTCATTTCTACTTTTGCCGACGAAATACCGCCGTCCCATACCGTTTGCAACAGTGAGGTCATGACTGCTAATTGAAAATGCTCCGTTTCGGCGGTAGTTCCGGGCAGTGAAATTTCGGGCATGCCGTCTGCTGCTACCGCCATCGCCGAAATGCCGAATTGCGGTAGCCAAAGTTTGCTTGCGTTGGAAAGGTTCACATCCTTCGATTTTTCAATCAGAGCTAATTGACGGATTACAGGACTATTTGCTCGTGCACGGTCCTGACATTCGCTAAGCGTTAATTGCGAAAATGCACCGCCAACACTCCCAAGCATAAGGAAACAGATGATTAAAAGTCGTTTCATGGTAATGTATTATCAAATGTGTTTAACAATATTGTTAATCCGTGGGTAAAAAAATAAGCAGTCGATAATCGGATTTAAGTTCTGATGGTAGCTTTATTTCCGGTGCTTGCAAAGAACTTAAAAAACAGATAAAAATATATCGATTGTCATTTTAAAACTCATATGGTATATTTTCTACCCGATTCATTCAATTTTCAGGTTTCAGACTTAATAAAACGAGCCTTACGCTTTCTTTTTTTCTGTTTTCGATAAACTCGTTAAACTCTTTTGGTGTAAAATTTCGGATTATTTTCAGCAAGGGTTTTGCTTCGAAAACAAAAATATTCATCGAAATTGCCGTAACAATAAAGTTCAGCGGGTCGATATTTCGGATATTTCCCGCATTTATTTCCCGCTGCATTCGCTCATTAAGTTTCATCATTATTTTTGAAAAAATGGGCTTTGCCATTTCCTTCCATACGGTGATATTTTCCGGATGATTATCCATTTCGTTCAGTACAAACATCACTATTTTATAATTTTCTTTTACAAAATCAAAATGCCTTTCGACGGTTTGGACAATCATATCGGTAAATGAAGTTTCTTCATCTGCGAGTATGAGAAATGAGTTGGCAATAGAGTTGACGCTTTCTTTATAAACTATATTGAAAAGGTTTTGCTTCGTAGCGTAATAATAATGGAGCATTGCGTGATTAATTCCCGCGCGTTTGGCTATTTCGGTAGTTTTTGTTCCCGAAAATCCTTTTTCGATAAACAACTCCCGCGCCGTTTGAAGGATAGCTCGTTTGGTATCTTGTTCCTGTTGAGACATGGTTATTTATATTTACAAACACAACTGTTTAACAATGCTGTTAAATTCCGCTAATGTAATTATTATTACGGATACCGATGTATGTTTTACATTAATTAACAAAAAGCGGTGAGGTGGAATTAGTTCGGTTGTAGATAAAAGGAATAATTTTTCAATAATTCGCTTGGACATATGTTGAGATTCTCTATTCTCGTATGCTGCAAAAATTTTAAATTTCACGAATTGCAGATTAAGCGGCATGTGCAATAAATAAAACCCCATTTCGGCAAATACGCCGAAATGGGGTTTCGATTTGAAAAGGGAGATTCTGAGTCTTCTTACCTGCTTAGAGTAGGCACATTCTGATTATTTAAACTGATAGCACCAATGAGCGAAGCCCGGCATTTTAATGACGGCCTCGGAGCTTGCTTTTCCGGTTTTGGGATCGTAGGTGTAAAAGCCTGAATACTTTTCTCCCCATACGGAGAAGAGCAGCAAATCATTGTATGGTGAAATGTGGGTAGAGTAAGCACAAGTATTCGGTATGGGCAGCTTTTTTACCGTTTTGTTATAAATATCGATTTCTACAGAGATAAAGGAACGGTCACGTGTCCAGTTCGGCTTGGACGGGTCGGCCCAATAATCGGGGATGTCCATAATGCCGTAGAGTTTGCCATTCCCTGTATAGTGGGCGACGGCCAGCCAACGAGTCTTACTCGATTCGCCTTCAATTGCCTGATCGTTGAATACCCAATTGTAGGTAGGATCTATTTCCTGCGAGCCTTTTTTGATACGCAAAATACCGGTTTTATACTTGGAAGCGTGTGAAAAGGCTCCGCCGGCAATAAAATAAATATCACCTTTTTCGTCTTTGAATACATTTTTCTGTTCTCCGTACGGGTATCCGGCATGAGTGAGTCCGGACACGTTTTCCTGTATGCGCTTCAATACCTTATCCGTTTTTACATCGATAATCAGCATGTCGATCATCGGCTCGACAACCGGCATTCTCTTTTCATCGACATGCCAAAGGGGAAGATACATTAAATCGCCATCGATAAACGGAGTGCCCGTAAATGGCACACGACCAGTTACAAGGGCGTACGAAGTCAGGTCTATTTCACCGCGTAGCATCATTGTCGTAGGATTGAAAATCAGTAGCTTGCCGGTCATCGTGGATAGATAGCCTTTTTCCCGGGAATAGACGGTACCATGCGTGGCAAAGCTGTTTACGGGCAGTTCCAGGCTTGCCCCCTTCGTAAGCGTGCTATCGGACTGACGTATCCATTTTTGGAATGTGTTGGATTGTCCGTAGTCGGGCGTGGTGAAAATCATATTGCCAAATACCGGTAGCGGTGCAGTACCGAACCCGACCTGATAGGCATTGGAATTATCCATGGCTTTTGGTGAGATTCCATCGATCAACTGCAACCATGAAGTACCGGAACTCCCTTCCGGATTGGTTATCATCGAAAGGACGGCAAGATCTCCTTTGCCTCCGGCCGGACCGGATGGCGTAGGGTCGTCTTTTTTACAACCCGTCATCACAAAACCTGCAAGGCATGCAAGCCCTGCCCATTTACAAATTTTTCTTGTCTTCATATTTCTACATAATTTATTAAGTTGGATTTTTATTTATTTAAGCACGTACCGCAACCGTACGGAAAAGGTCCGTCCCGGAAGCGGGTAATTGAATTCGCTGACCAGTTTGGCGTCGGTCGCGTTGCCCATTTTACTCGACAGGATCAACGCTCCGCCCAGCATCGTATATTCTATGCCCAAGTCTAATCGAAGCGAGCGGGGAATGCGTCGTTCCTGATATATACTTTGCTCGAAATCGTAGAAATATTGCTCCACGAAAGCTGCGTCGGCAAAGAAACGGGCATTGGTATTACGAATCCCCAGGAAGTTCTCTTTATGAACTTCCACCCCGCCGTTGGCCATCAGGTAAGGTATATTGGGCATCCGTAATTTGTACGTAGGGTTGGGAACTTGGCTTAAATATTCGTATTTTCGGGTATCGCGCAGATCCTGAAAGGTGACATTGGCATAGCCATAGAGCCACGAGAGCATATCCGCTTTTACTTCGGCTTCTACTCCGAGCGAACGCATCTCGCCGAAGTTCTCGTATTGCGTCTGATAGATGTTCCGGGTCTGTCGTATCATATCTCGTAGATAGCTGCCGAAGAAATTTACTTCGAGCTGGAAAATCCCATGCGGCATTTTTTTGTCCCAAATAGCCCCGATATTCACATTGGCCCCTCGCTCCGGCAGCAGATTACCTGACGGAGCAACCAAGTAGCCGTCACCTATCAATTCTCCCTCGGTAGGAGTACGCACTTCATAGGCTGCCGATATTTTACCCATCAGTTCCTTGGAAAAACGGTAACGCAAGGCATTGCTTATCCCCCAATAATGTTTTTCCAAATCGATGGGTATCTCTTGATTGCCTGCCATAAATTCCCGTAGAGTGGTTTTCATCGAATAGAAATAGTATTTGCCCGTCAGGGAGTTGAGCAGGCGGTCGTTCGACGACTTATAGTCGTAACTCAATCCCGCCACAAGACTGTTCATATCGCTATCGTAATTGGTCTTGTAGCCGAGTGCTCGGTCTTTGAGTATGTCTCGGGGGTTGCCGTGTGCATATACTTGCGACGTGTGCAAGTTCAACGCATGCTGCGGCGAGAGGATATAATTCAAATTCAGTTTGGTGGCGATATGGGTTTTATGTATCGTACTGTTAGAGGGGGCCGTTCCCGTTTCTCCGCCCAAAGGATGTACCGGATTGTACGGCTCCATCTGCCAGTTGTAGCGGTGCATGGCTGTGTCGATGTAGTTGAAGCGTGTAATGGCTGCCGCGCCGCTAAAATTCAAATCCAATCCCTCGGTGAGGAAATCCTTTTTCTTTACTTCCGTTTCCAACACGCCGGCCATCGATTTGCTGTGCGCATGCCGGATATTGGAAAATATGCCTTGTATCTGTTTGCTGTTTTTAACCCCTTCCAATTTAATCTCCAATTCATCGAAATACCATTTGCGGGCTTTCATGCCGAGTGCTCCCGCTATGGCCTCGAAACGGTCGTGGTCGCGTTTAATGGTCAGGCCTTGGTGATAGGGCGACTCCATCGTGTAGTCGTTGTCCGAATAGGTGTAAAACCCGCCGCCGCCCAATTCGATGCCG
>JBGZEX010000073.1:0-14310 GCA_041846495.1 Marinifilaceae bacterium | reverse complement strand
TCTGCTTTCATAAAAAAAAACTGTGTTAGCAAAAATAATATTTTAGTCTTTACTGACACAGTTTAATTTACATCCTCCGTAAAATGTATCGCACGTTGGTTTGAGGATTCCAAGAAAATTTTTTTCATACGTTATGATGAACGTAAAGTAAAGGAGATGTTCCTATTGGATTATCTTAAGACGCCCCGTCCTCAAGTGGTTTCCTATAAGTACGAAATTCCCGGCTCCCTTTATGTAGCTCAGCCCCGTATTGGAATAATCGATATATCCACTCGTAAATTGACATGGATAAAAGCAGAGCATTGGCAAGATCAATGGGTTTTATGCTATTTACATTTGTTGCAAAATTCGAGTAAACTTTATTTTCAAAGGATAAATCGGAGATATAATGAACAAGAAATTTGTGTGGCCGATACAGAAACGGGAGATGTACGTGTGTTGATTCGGGATAAAACTCAACCTTATATTTCACCATGGAATTCGTATTTTACAGTAATAAATGGAGGAGAAGAGATGATTTTTTGGTCAGAGAGAACGGGAAATGGACATTATTATTTGTATGATAGGGAGGGTAATTTAAAAAACAGGATAACTTCGGGTAATTGGACGGCCGGGGCCATACATCGGATAGATACTTCTCGACGCGAGATTTATATGAGTGCATACGGGAAAGAAAAAGGAGTGTCTCCTTATTATTCGATGGAGTATAAAGTTTCTTTGGATAAGACAAATGCCATGAAATTATTGACTCCCGAGAATGCGACACATAATGTGTTTTTCAGTAGAAATAACCGATATTTTGTGGATAATTTTTCCCGAGTTGATAAGGAACCTCATATTGTTTTGAGGGATAAAGCAGGCAATATTCTTATGGAATTGGAAAAAGTCGATTTAAGGAGGCTTTATGAATCCGGTTGGCGTAAGCCGGAACGATTTACTGTAAAAGCAGCAGACGGAATAACGGATTTATATGGAGTAATATATAAACCTGAGGATTTTGATTCGACGAAGAAATATCCGGTGATCGAATACGTATATCCCGGACCTCAAACGGAAGGGATGGATGTGGGATTCACGATAAATTCTGTGGTTTCGAATAATGCCTGTCCTTTAGCTCAATTGGGTTTTATTGTGATTTCCATGGGGCATAGAGGTGGGAATCCCATTCGGGATAAATGTTATAGTTCTTTCGGTTATGGAAAACTTAGGGATTATCCTTTGGCTGATCATAAATACGGGCTGGAACAATTAGCTTCCCGATTTTCTTATATGGATATTTCCCGGGTGGGAATATTCGGTTATTCGGGAGGAGGTTTTATGGCGGTAACCGCTTTGTGCAAATATCCGGATTTTTATAAAGCAGCTGTTTCCGGAGCGGGGAATCATGATAACAATATATTTAATCGTTTGTGGAGTGAGATTCATCATGGAGTTAAGGTAGAAAAAGGGAGTAAGGATTGCGACAGTGTATTTTCATGTAATGTACCGACAAATATGGATTTAGTATATCGGATGAAAGGACATTTATTGCTTATGGCAGGAGGGATGGACGATAATGTTCATCCGGCATCTACCTATAGGTTAGTGAATGCATTGGTGAATGCCGGGAAAAAATTCGATTTGATGATTTTTCCACAACAAGGACATGTACAAAGTGGTCAGGCACTGAAATTTGCAGAACGTTATTTATGGTTTCATTTTGCCAAATATTTGTTGGAAGATTATTCTTGTGAAAAGTTTTATAATATAGATAAGTTTATTGGGGATTAGGTATGGACTGTTTTTGAATCGGAACGAATGAATTTATAGATTAGAGCTATTTTTAATTATTGTTGTTCGATAAACCTTTTTGATTTGAATATAAAAATTAGGGCTGATTTCCTGAGAGAAAAATTAGAAAAGAACTATCTTATTGAAGAATAGAGTGTCACTTTGTAGCTTTGATAAGTTTTGCTTGAGTGTATAATTTTTTAACAAATCATACTCGATATAAGGCAGCAAACGGGCAATAAATCTTTGAGATAGGTGCGCAGGTTTTTGTAGGCGGATAATTTATGTGTTTTTACGGTGGTTTCGGATATTTTCATTTCCCGGGCGATCTCCGCATTGCTTTTACCTTGGAGATGTTTGAGAATAACCTGTTTTTGTTGGGAACTCAAACGATTGATTGCAGCGTAAATGGAATGATTTTTTTCTTCACAGAATACGGCCTCCTGTAAATAATTGCCGTTGGCCTGCAGGTAGGCGGTGGAAAAACGTTCTCTCGTTTTTACGGATTTCAATTTGTTCAGGCAGCGGTTGTATATGCTCTTATAGACGAAAGCTTGCAGCATGGGCTCCGAGTTGAATTTGTCCGGAGATAATTCCCACAGGAGAGCGAATACGTCCTGGACGATATCTTCGGATAGGGATGAGGGAATGAAACGGGAGGCAAAGGTCCGGAATTTGGAGAAATTCGAATTGAAAAAATCTTCGAATAAAATGATGTTTCCCTCTTCGAATTTAAAGTATTTCCGGTTTTTCATAACAGGCCTTTATTTCCCCTGGCGCCATCTTTTGATGAATGCGGCGGATTTCGGGAATATGCCTTTTTTACGCATTCTGATATCTTCGACCGTATAAAATGTATCCGGATCGAAGTCGTGTATGATACGGTCTGTTTTTTTCAGAGCTTTCCGTTCGATAACCATCTCGACTATATAGACTTTTTTATGGGATCCCATACCTTCGAAAAGCGTGGTTCCGTAGCCTTGACCGTTCAATTCCGCCATGAGAGGGAAGGGTTCTTTGTTGGTATATATTTTACATACCAGTATGCCGAATGCAATTCTTTGTTCGAGTATGATGCCCACATAATTTCCTGCGGCATATCCCGCAGCGTAGCTTATATAAGACAAGAGATCATTGGCCTTGGAGAAGACTTGCGATATGACGACTATCCATATGAATACCTCGAAAAAACCGATGAGCGGCGCTTTGTATTTTTCTCCTTTGGATACGAATATGATTCTTAAAGTGCCTAAAGCAACGTCTATTATTCTGCCGAAGAAAATGATTATAGGAAGGAGTATGGGGTATTGGTCTAAGAAGTCGAGCATGGATTTATATTTATCCGGTATGTTTTTGAGGTTGTTTATTGGGCAAATCGGTCGGGAATTCGAATTCCCGACCGATTTGCAGTCGAAAAAATTATTTTACAGTATCGGCGCTTCCGAGCACATTTACCAATTTGTGTTTGTAAAGTTCTTTGAGTGATTGCCGTGCCGGTCCGAGATATTTTCTGGGATCGAAGTCCGCCGGATGTAAGGCGAAGTGTTCGCGTACGGCTGCCGTCATTGCAAGGCGTCCGTCGGAGTCGATGTTAATTTTGCAGACGGCGGATTTTGCAGCTTCCCGGAGTTGTTCTTCGGGTATACCGATGGCATCTTTCAGATTTCCTCCGTATTTATTGATGGTTGCCACCAAGTCCTGAGGTACGGAAGAACTTCCGTGGAGTACGATGGGGAATCCGGGAATGCGTTTTTCTATTTCCTTAAGGATGTCAAAGCGGAGAGGAGGGGGAACCAATACGCCGTTTTTATCCCGAGTGCATTGTTCGGGTTTGAATTTATTGGCTCCATGGGAGGTACCTATGGATATGGCTAAAGAATCCACTCCCGTGCGTTTTACGAAATCTTCCACTTCTTCCGGACGGGTATAGGTATGGGTTTCGGCTTGTACTTCGTCTTCGATACCGGCAAGTACGCCCAATTCACCTTCTACGGTAACGTCATATTGATGGGCGTAGTCCACTACTTTTTTGGTAAGGGCGATATTTTCCTCATAGGGATGGGAGGAACCGTCTATCATAACGGAGGAAAAACCCATTTCGATACAGCTTTTGCAAAGTTCGAAACTGTCTCCGTGATCCAGATGGAGTACGATGGGTATATCGAGACCGAGCTCTTTAGCGTATGCTACGGCTCCTTCTGCCATGTAGCGCAGGAGTGTTTGATTGGCATATTTCCGCGCTCCGCTCGAAACTTGGAGGATGACGGGGGATTTTGCCTCTACGCAGGCTTGTATGATGGCCTGAAGTTGCTCCATATTGTTGAAGTTGAAAGCAGCAATGGCATATTTTCCTTCCATTGCTTTTTTGAAAAGCTCACGGCTGTTCACCAAGCCTAAATTCTTATAATTTACCATGATGTTAAGGTTTATGAGTGATAATTTATTACAAATATAAGATTTATTTTTGATATAAACGGTGTTTCCGGGAATATCGGCTTGTTTACCATATTACGGGAGAAATACCGTGTGCTTCGAGATAAGCATTTGCTTTGCTGAAATGTTTATTGCCGAACCAGCCGCCTCTGTTGGCGGAAAGGGGTGACGGGTGTACGGATTTGAGGACGAGATGTTTTTTCGGATCTATAAAGGCTCCTTTACGTTGGGCGTAGTTGCCCCATAGCATGAAAACGATGTTTTCCCGTTTTTCGGCGAGTCGCCGGATAGCGGCATCGGTGAATTCTTCCCAGCCTTTTCCCTGATGCGAACCTGCATTATGAGCCCGGACGGTGAGAGTGGCATTCAATAAAAGCACTCCCTGGTGTGCCCAGCGCTCGAGGTTCCCCGAGCGGGGAACGGGAGTTCCCGTATCCTCTTGTATTTCTTTGAAAATATTCTGGAGAGAAGGAGGCTGTTCTACGCCGTCGGGGACGGAAAAACACAGTCCATGGGCCTGGCCTGTGCCGTGATAGGGGTCCTGTCCGATAATGACGACTTTCACCTTATCGAAAGGACAGGTGTTGAAAGCGTTGAATATGAGTTTTCCCGGCGGAAATATCCGGTGTTTGGCATATTCGTCCTTTATAAAACGGACGAGGTCGGAAAAGTATTCTTTTTCGAATTCGGGGAGTAATTGCATTTTCCACGAATCCTCGATTTTTACATCCATATTTCAATTTATCCTGATTGGAAGCATTGCAAATATAACGAATAATTTATGGAATATCGTTTTTGAAGAGGATATTTTGTTAAAAAGAGTTTCTTTAGCGAATGATTCCGGGACAGTTTTTTTATTCGGTGCTCGGGGCGGGAATCGAACCCGCACGTCTTTTAAGGGACACTGGATTTTGAGTCCAGCGCGTCTACCAATTCCGCCACCCGAGCAGGAATCGACGGCAAAATTACGTTTTTTTTATTTCCCTGCAAACATTCCGGCAATTTTTTTGTCGCATTTTTGCAATTTCGTACCGGTGGTCGATAATATTTTGAGAATCACACGTATTTAAAATACATATTTCCGAATAATGATAAATACTTGGGAAAAAAGGAGGCGGATTATTTATCGGAACTATTTTCATTTTTACCCGTACTATTTATAAATCGAGAAATTTCATTAAGTTTGTGCGGAAGAATAAACGGAAAAGATATGATAAGGAATGTAGTGTTCGATTTAGGAGGAGTCGTGTTGGATTGGGATGCGGAAAAGGTGCGTCGGGAATACAAAGGAGATATACGATTGGCCAACGTATTGGCCGACAGTTATTTCTTTAAGACCTATTGGACGGATTTCGACCGGGGTACGGTGGATATGGAGCATATCGTTAATAAATTGTCGGAGGTGTCGGGGGCTTCGGTGGAAGACAGTTGGGATTTCGGTTTTTTCGTGCGCGATTCTCTCGTCAACATACCGGAAACCGAACATATGATTCGTTATTTGCATAAAGAAGGATATCCGCTTTATTGCTTGTCCAATATGTCCGTGCCTTTTTACGAATACCTCGATAAGAGAGAGGTGTTTCGGCTTTTCGACGGCAAGGTGATATCGGCTTTGGAGAAAACCGTAAAACCGGAAGAACGGATATATCGTATACTTTTGGAACGTTACGGACTGAATCCCAAGGAGACGCTTTTTATAGACGATTTAAAAGAAAATGTGGAAGCTGCCGCCCGTTTCGGAATGCATACCGTTCATTTTGTCGAACGCTCCAAAGGTTACGACGAAATCATTTCGATTCTCAATCTTCGCCGGAGTCTTCGGGAGATTTGCAAAGTCGTTTCATAATGATTTCCGTAGCTCCGAACTGTGTGTTCGTATAAGCATAGGCCCTGATGCCGTATTCTTCCGTCCGCTCGTCCGTTGCGTTCAGTTCGTCGATGATTTCCCGGAAATCCTGTTCGTTGCTTATGGAAAAAGCTCCCTGGTTTTCGATAAGCTCTACCGCTTCTCTGAATTTTTCGTATTTGGGGCCGAAAATTACGGGAATTCCGTATATGGCCGCTTCGAGCGTATTGTGAATGCCTGTCCCGAATCCTCCTCCGATATAGGCGATTTTCCCATATCCGTATACCGAGGATAATATGCCGATGCAATCTATAATAAGGACTTCGGCCGAAGCGAAGTCGGCTTTTTCGTCGGAATACCGGACTATGCTTTTTTGACAATTCCGAATGATGTTTTTTATATGGGATTCGTCGATTTCATGGGGAACGATAATCCATTTATAGTCATAGGAATTTTGATTGATATAGCGGAGCAGTATGGATTCGTCTGCGGGCCATGTGCTTCCGCAAACGATAATGGGACGTCCGTCGGTGCGGAATTTTTCTATTTTTTCGAGTTTCTGCGCATTTTCCGCTATTTGTTTCACTCTGTCGAATCTTGTGTCTCCCGCATGTTTGTTTTTATTGATGCCGATGGAATTCAATAAGGAAACCGATTCGTTATCCTGTACGAATATCACGGTAAAGAATTTGAGCATGCGTTTGTATATTTTCCCCCAGGATTTGAAGAAGGGTTGATTTTTATTGAAAGTGGCGGATATTAAAAAAGTATCGATTTCGTTTTTATGGAGTTCGTAAAGATAGTGGTACCAGAACTCGTATTTTATGAATACCGCTGCATCGGGAGCGATTTTTTTTACGAATAATTCGGCGTTGCGTTTGGTATCTTGCGGAAGATAGAATACATGGTCGGCTCCCTTGTAGTTTTTTCTTATTTCATATCCGGAAGGAGAGAAAAACGTGAGTACAATGACTGTGTCCGGTTCTTTTTCTTTTAGAGCCTCTATTACGGGGCGTCCCTGTTCGAATTCCCCGAGAGATGCGGCATGGAACCATACGAGACGGTTTTGGAAGCGTTGGAATTTTTTTATGCGCTCCAAACTTTCTTTCCTGCCTTTTGTAATGAGACGAGCCTTTTTGTGGAAAGGGGAAACGAGCCGTATGGCAAGGGAGTAAAGGAGCAATACGGTGTTGTATAAAAATAATTCCATTATTATTTATGTTGTAATTGTCCTGCAAATATACGTGGAGTTTTTTAATCTCCATAACCTATGGTATGAATTATTTAAAACCGCCGTATTATTATGGAAGAATTGCATATGCGGGATATAAGTGCTATCTTGGCGCTTAAAATCGGGATATGGCAAATGAAAAGATTGGAGATCCTGCGGTCTATGCTTGTCTTGAGCATTTGGGCATAAAATATGGTTATACGGAACATCCGCCGGCTCCTACGATAGAGATCGCTCGAAAATATTGGAAGGGATGTGCCCGGCATTGTAAAAATCTGTTTTTTCGCAATCATAAGGGAAATCGGCATTATTTGGCGGTTTTCGACGGGGAAAAAGATTTGGACATAAGGCGGTTGGAACTTTTGTTGAAACAGGGGAAATTGAGTTTTGCTTCGGAGCGCAGGATGTGGAAATATCTCCGTGTACAGCCCGGTTCGGTCAGTCCGTTTTGTTTATTGAACGATGAGGAGAATCATGTACACATGTTTTTGGATAAGAATTTATCGACCGCTTCTTATTTGGCTTTTCATCCCAACGACAATCGGGCTACGGTTGAAATATCCGGAGAAGATTTTTTGAAAGTATTGGAGGTCTTGGGAAATACGTACGAATGGACGGAATTGTATTGAGAACGGGGTCGTGCCGGGATTTCTTCGCATAGAGTTAAATTTATTCAAAACGATTGGGGAAACTCGAATAAAATCCTATATTTGCATTCGATAAGTGGAAGGATTTGGCTGATTGCAACCACTGTAAAAAATGCTAAAATGTTTTTCCGCATTTACATTTGCATATCTCCCGGACCTTTCGTATTCAATAACCTGTCTTTATAAAGACGATAAATATATTTTGGTAATGGGATATTTATTTACTTCAGAATCCGTGTCGGAGGGGCATCCCGACAAGGTGGCGGATCAGATTTCGGATGCCGTATTGGATGAAATTTTGGCTTTTGATGCGGATGCCAAGGTCGCTTGCGAGACCTTAGTGACTACCGGTCAGGTAGTCGTTGCCGGGGAAATTAAAACCAAGACTTATGTGGATATACAACATGTTGTCCGTAATGTGATTAATGAAATCGGATATACCAAGAGCGAATATATGTTCGATGGGAATAGTTGCGGCGTATTGGCGGCGATTCACGAACAGTCCCCGGATATAAACCGGGGCGTAGTGAGGGGGGATCTCCTGAGTCAGGGAGCCGGCGACCAGGGGATGATGTTCGGTTATGCATCTGCGGAAACGGACGATTATATGCCTTTGCCTTTATATTTGGCTCATTTCCTTTTATTCGAACTGGCGGAAATAAGGAAGAAAGAAATAGAACTCATGCCTTATCTCCGTCCCGACTCCAAATCGCAGGTTACCGTAGAGTACGGGGAAGACGGAAAGCCCTGCCGCATACATACGATTGTGGTTTCCACCCAGCACGATGATTTTATGGAGGATGAGGAGGCGATGGCGGCTAAGATAAAGGAGGACGTACGCTCCATCCTTCTGCCGCGGGTCATACGGCAGTTGCCTTTGCGGGTGCGGAAACTTTTCGACGACGACCTCATACTTCACGTCAATCCTACGGGGAAATTCGTTATCGGAGGGCCTAACGGGGATACGGGTTTGACGGGGCGTAAAATTATCGTAGATACTTACGGGGGTAGGGGAGCGCACGGAGGAGGAGCTTTTTCGGGCAAAGATCCTTCGAAGGTAGACCGTTCTGCAGCTTATATCGCTCGCTATGTAGCGAAAAATATGGTGGCGGCAGGCGTAGCGGACGAAGTTTTGATACAGTTGGCCTATGCCATAGGGGTTGCACGCCCCGTGGGAGTATATGTGAATACTTATGGAACATCCAAAGTTCCGTTTACCGATACGGAAATTGCGGATAAGATTGTCGGTATTTTCGATTTCCGTCCGGGAGCCATAGAAAAACGCCTTAAATTGCGGAAGCCTATCTATAGGGAAACGGCCAAATACGGGCATATGGGAAGAACACCCCGGACCCTGGTCAAACATTTCGAATCCTCTTACTGGGGGCAACGGGATGTGGAAGTGGAGCTTTTCACGTGGGAAAAGCTGGATGCCGTGGAGGAGATTCGCAAGGTGTTTTTCAATAGATAACGGTATTCGGGACCTTTATTGCCGTCTCGTTCGGAAAAGGTGGCCGATGCCGAACGAGACGGCTTTCGTATGCACGGAGCCGCCCGAAACGGAGAACTTCTTGCCGTTGGCTTCCGTCCGTTCCACCTTGCCACCGCTACCGAAGACGAGTTTTCTGTTGTGCGGCATATAAACCGGCATGTATGCTTGGTGTGCAACTGCTTCCCCTCATCTCGGCGGTGAACCCTTTCGGCGATGTTTCAAGTCTTGAATGGATGTGCCGATACAGTTCGAAGGCGTAGGCGAATGACTGCCCCGTAGCTTTCCGAATTTAGGGATGGTATCCTCTTCTTGTCGACAAAAACGATTAGCAAAGGGTTAAAACCGGATGCCGGTTGAAAGCGCAAGATTCCAGTTCTGTGCTTTATCGTTGCCTTTCTGCATGACGTTGATGAGACCGAAATCGCAGTGCATACCGAAACGGAATTGCCGGAAGTCGACAGCCGTACCGACAATCATTCCACAGTCGAACCGTTTCAGGGCGACGCCGCTGAACGTGTCCTGCTTATAGCTTCCCTCCGTAATTCGGCCGTTCACACCGTAAGCCAGATAAGGACCGACGTCGATGATGAGAATCAGTTCGTCCCTCATGCGGAGTTTATAACCTACGGAGAGAGGAAGCTGAACGTAGTCGGCATTGATGTGTTGGTCGTTGGGACTAAGCTCCACGATAGGTCCTTTGACCGTATATTCCAGTCCCGTAAGCAGGTAGATTGCATCTGTAAATGCATAGTCTATTGTAATGCCTGCATGAAAACCCGCTTTGGCCTTGATGTTGTTGTAGTTGTTACCGCCGATGCTGCTCACGTTAAGCCCCGCCTTGATACCCCACTCTGTGCGTTTATTCGGGGCTTGACTTTGTTGTTGCGCCCATGAGACGGCTGTAACCGTGGCCAAAAAACTGCCTGTTGTAACAACTCTTTTTAAAGCTTTGGCTACGGTAATTATGATTTTCTTTTTCATAATAATAATGTATTAATAGTGTGATGGATATTTGTCATCTATTCGTCGCTTCCCAATGCAATACAGGACGTTTCCGCCGTTCATCCCATTTCCACGGTGCGCTTTCGTCCGCTCCGAACGGGAAGGCAATCATCTTTTGCTTCGTTTTTTTGTCTGCTCCGTCGGGCAAACGCCACCACGATTCTTCCTGTGTGGTTGAAAGCGGAACGGCACGCTTCGGCGAGAGTTTCACGGGCGGTTGCTCCGTATCGTTACCGTCGTAGCGGCGGAGAGGCATGTTCTCAAGATAGTAGAATTGGAAATTGGGATGGGACAAGACCATTTTTCCTCCGACTGGAAACGGAGAGGCTTTGGGTAGAGGTTTTCCTGCACCTCTGACCTCAATCAGACGGTTCAACGCAGCGCAGTTATTCAGCAAACCGGTACCTCCCGGTGCGAAAACGACGAGTCCTCCGGCATTTCCCGAAGAGAATACCGATGCTTCGGAATAACAATATTCGATAAAGCCGTATTTGCCTTTCGATGAACCCGGACTGGCACTCATGCTCATACCTCCTTTTCCTATCCCGATGCTGAACCCGCCTGTTACGAGCAAGCCGTTACCGCAGGCGATACCTGCTGCAAAACCTAATGCCACACGTATGCTCCCTGTAGAGTAGCAATGCCGTATTTCGCCGTTATTGATGCCTGCGATATATCCGCCGTATTGTCCTCCTTCGTATCCCGGCAGTGCTTTCTGTTTCTTTTTTCGCAATTCTGTCTTGACATACTCGCAGGTCAGTTCGGCCGATGACACGCAGCATATTATCTTTCCTTTATTCACTCCGACAATGCCGCCGATATACAGAAAAGCCTGCCCGTCCGTATAGGTCGGCTTGCCGGTTATGTGCAAGTTCTTTATCTCGCCTTTTCCGTTGACAACCCCGAACAGTCCGACACTTCTGTTATCCGTTTCAGGACAGAAACTGTTGATGGTTATTGTGTGGCCGTTTCCGTCAAAACTGCCGCTAAATCCCGTCTCGCCGTCCTTGTTCATCCATCCGATGGGCACCCAGTCGTCGAGCATCAGATCGTTCGTCAGTATGTACGATCCGCTCAGACTTTCCTTATCCGTACCGATAGCCGCCAGCTCCTCCGCCGTGCGGATTTCCGTCTGTCCCATCGCCGAACCGATGACGGCAGCGAGAAGGACAGTCAGTATGAATATTCGTTTCATGGTAATTCTGTTTGTTGTTCGTGTTGTGATTCCATTTCCGCTGTGCCGGAAACGTTTTTTTCTTTTTTACATCTTTGGATAGCTGGAGTCAGGTCATACGGATACCAATAATCTCCGGCTTTGATGAAAACCTGTGTAACGTGGAGTTTGAGTATTGCCGTGATATAGAATATTGTTTTGCTTTTGTCGTTCCGCCCTTGCAAAACGTCCGAATATGTAATTGTAGCATCCATTTCCGATACATTCGGGTACACTTCCGTTTCCTTGCCGATTTCAATCTTTATCACCGGTGTTCCCGCCATCCATTTTTGCTCCTCGCGAACGGCGGCCGTTGTTTCTTCGGCCGCCGAATTCAACATCTCCCGCAAAGAAGAAATGTAACTCTCCGTACCGTTTCTTTCGATGGTGCCGGGAATGCCGCGTTCAAGCACATCGAGTGCATAGTGAACGTCGCCGAACCGGCTGTCGCCAAACATATTTTCATTGTTCAGAATACCGTTTTCCCACATCCATCGGAAAGAGGCGGCTGCTTCTTTCTTCCTGCTCGAGCGAAACAGATGGAACAATTGAGTGAATGCTATGACGGTGCATATGGGTGTACCGATGAACAATATCGTGTAGCCCATTAAATGCACGATACCCGCACCGCTTCCCCGTCGTCCCGGGATAATCGAAATAAGGTATCCGATGACGAGGCACGAAACGGCCATACCTATAAATTGGATAAAGTTCCGCCATACCGCTTTTTTCTCGCTCCGGCTGACCGGTTTTTTTTCGAAGGCTATCTCTGTCAGCTCTTTTACCTCTTCCGCCTCCGGTCGTCTGCCGTTCACTTCGAAATGAACGGCCTTTTGTTCGATATCGGCCGGATAAAAATAATATGCCATAATCTTTCTTTTTATGTCGTTGAAAACGGGTTTATAGTTTTTGCTGTTCTTTTGTTACGCTTTGTTTTCGGTATTTCCCGGGACTATTGCCTTATTACCCGTATCGGCAGGCTGTATTTTGGCGCTTTCGGTCTTCGCCCTGCTGCCATCGGCTCTTTTATCGGATCGTTACTTCATCGCTTACCGTTTTGCCCGAAACCGTAACCGTCCCGCCGGCGTATTCCGCATTTTCCGGCTTTATGATTTTACAATCTTTCAGCTCAATGGACGAGAATCCTTTGATGGAGCCTGCAGAGCCGGTTGCTTTTACCGTTGCCTTTTCGATAAGAAGTTTTACGTTTGTATGTGCTTTGGAACCCGATATGCCCCATTTGCCCTTTGCATGGACGGTGCACCCCTTGATGGTAAGGTGCGAGTCGTATGCGGAGATGCCGGCCTGTCCTTTTTTACTCTCGGTAGTCAGTGCCCCGTCACCCGTGAGCGTCGTGTGGGAGCCATCCCTGCAATAGACGCCGTGGATATTTGCAAGGATGGTGTTTGTCCCTACGAGCCGGATCGTCAGCCCTTGGATGCCGCCGTTAAGGATGCCGTTATCATCCGTCGTTATCGCCGCGTTGTTGAGCGTAAGCGTTTTTTGTGCGGCGTCGTAGCTTGCCGTGCCGTTGCCGAGGATGTCGGAGGCGTTGTCGGAGGTTACCTGTATGCCGGCAATGTAGAGTTCGTAAAAATCCACCGGCTCAATAGTCGTTTTTGTTTTTACGGTATTGCCTGCAATATCGATGGAACCGTTGTTTACAATCGCTCCCGCCGGTTGGGTTATCTTGCATTCGGAGAGTCTGATTGAGGTAAATCCGCAGACCGACCCCTCGCTGCCGGTTGCCGTTACCCTGGCATGATTGACAACGAGCCTTTCGTTATCGTGGCCGGTATAAAAGCCGGCGATTCCCTTGCTCCCTTCGGCCGTTACGCTGCAACCGTCGATGGTGAGCATTGCTCTTTCCGTTCGGATGCCGGTACCTGTTTTGCCTTTTGCCGTCAACGAACCGCTTCCCTTAATGGAAAGATGAATGGTGACGTGATTCCCTATGCAGGAGATTCCCGTCTTTTTCACTTCGATTACATTGGTGCCGATAAGGTTGATGTTGAGGTCGTGAACGATATTCAGAATCTCGATACCGACATTGGATGATTCCGAGCGGATTGTTGCATTGTTTAAAGTCAGCTCCTTGAAACCGTCGTAATAGACGGTGCCGCTGATGCCGCTGCCCGTGATATTCCCTGCTTTTTCTAATTTCCGTCCCAAAATACGGATACCCGGTGTACCGTCATGTTCTTCTATCCATTTGGCGTAGAGGGTGAAGTCGGCGGTTAAGCCGCTCACGTCGTAGGGGAAGGTTACCTTGTTGGTCAGTGCTGCTTCTTTGTACCAGCCTTCGAACGTATGGTTTGCTTTTACCGGTGGAACCGGTTCGGCCAGCGTGCCGCCCTTGAGTACCTGGGTGGCGTGATTGTCGCCCTCGGAGGGCCATGCTCCGCCGCCGAGCTCCCATGTTACCTGCCAGTATTCGGCCTGGGCTTCCGCCTGCCACTTGGCACGCAGGGTGAGGTCGCGCGTTATGGGCGTCCGAAAATCGTAGGCTTTTGTGCCGTCGGCCGACCAGCATACGAAGAGATATCCCTGTTTGGCGGGAGCGGTTGCCGGCGCTGCGGCCGTTTTTCCCGCTTCCACGCGTTGCGCTTCGGGAACCGGCGTTCCCCCCCCGGCATCGAAGGTCACGGTGAAGTACGTTTTCACTTCCTCCTTGTC
>JBGZEX010000072.1:0-43248 GCA_041846495.1 Marinifilaceae bacterium | reverse complement strand
CGCAAAATCCCCGTTTATCGCCGACATCTCGTAGAGTTTTTCGTAAGGCACGTCCGCCTCGGCCAAAAGCACGTTCATATGACCCGGCATACGGCCCGCCACGGGATGGATGGCATAGCGCACCTCCGCTCCCCCGGATTCCAACTTATCCGAGAGCTGCCGCACCTGATGCTGAGCCTGGGCCAAAGCCATCCCGTAACCCGGAACGATGATGACCCGCTTGGCCGATTTCAACACTTCGGATGCCGTCCGTCCGCCGCCTTCATTCAAAGGCTTGCCGGCAGCGACCGCCGAAGGAACAGGCTTCGGGCTTTTGCCTCCCACTGCGGTTTTTCCGGTAAGGATATCCATCAGACTTCTATTCATGGCCCGGCACATTATTTGAGTGAGCAAAAGTCCTGAAGCACCTACGATACCGCCTACCGCTACAAGGAAAATATCCCCCACGGCCATTCCGGCAATAGCCCCCGCAACTCCGCTCAACGAATTCAAAAGGGATATGGTTATCGGCATATCGGCACCTCCCACCCGTATGGAAAAAGAGAGTCCGAACAAACCGCCGAATACCAATCCCGCAGCCAGTACATAAAATCTCAAACCGTATGCCGGAGCGATAAAAAACGAAACCGCAACAGCCGACACGGCTAAAATAAAACTAAGTCCGTTGACGAATGCATGATTATTCCATACTACCGGACGCTGGGATATCAACTTATGCAATTTTCCGGCAGCCACCAAACTTCCGACCAGAGTCACCGTACCCACCACGATTGCAAGAGCCGAAGTAACATTCGAAAACACCGGATACTCCGTATTCGACAAACCTATTCCGTACAATGCGAGAATACCCACGAGAGCCGAAGCCGCTCCTCCTATGCCGTTCAATAAGGCCACCAATTGCGGCATCTCTATCATTTTCACCCGATAGGCTATGGAAATACCGGCAACGATACCTATTGCCATAAAAGGATATATCGTCCATGCGGAAAATATGCCGTTATACCATAAAGTCATCAGTATGCCTGCAAAAATACTGAAGGCGCTGATAAAATTACCCCAAACCGAGGTCTTCACCCTACTCATCATCGAAATGCCCAAAAGCACCGTCAATGAGAAGAGGATACAGAGTATATAATACAGATTGGCACTCATCTTTCTTTCCTCCCCTTCCGGTTAAACATTTTCAACATCCTGTGCGTGACTCCGAAACCGCCGGCGACATTCACCGTCGCCAGCAATATGGCCACGCCACCTACGATTTGCCCGGCAATAAGATTGCCGCTCTTCAGCGCCAGAAAAGATATTCCGGTAGCGGCAATAGCGCCGAGTACGGTAACCCCGGACAAAGCATTCATCCCGGACATCAGGGGCGTATGCAAAAGACTCGGTACGTTCTTAATTATAAAATACCCGGCCACTGCGGATACTATAAATATAACGACTAAATATATGGGATTCATTCGTAACAAACTTAATCAGTTCAATCCCATAGCTTCCCGAGCCCCGGCGTGTACGATTTCCCCGTCGCGGGTCACCAATATGGACTTCGTAATCTCATCGCTCATATCCAAATGAATGGATCCGTCCTTAGTAAGATATTTTACAAGGTTGTAAATATTATTGGAGAACATCCATGTAGAACTCGTAGGTATCAGACCGGGAATATTTTTAATGCCCTCTATGAGCACGCCATGCTTCCATTCTTTCTTCCCCGGAGGCGTCAAGGCGCAGTTACCGCCCTGGTCTATGGAAATATCGATGATAACAGCACCTTTTTTCATTCCTTTGACCATATCTTCGGTAATGATAACCGGAGCCACTTTCCCGGGGATAAGGGCGCTGCAGAATATCACGTCCATATCCGTAATCGCACTCCTGAGATTTTCCCTTTCCTTTACCAACCATTCCTCGGGAAGAGTATTGGCATATCCTCCGGGAGCAATGGCCAATTCGGCAGGAACTCCCGTATCCACCACCTTGGCTCCGAGACTCGTAGCCTGCTCGGCGGCGGCGGGCCGAATATCGGCGGCATAAGTGATCGCTCCGAGACGTTTGGCCGTCGCCAATGCCTGAAGCCCTGCCACCCCGACTCCTATAACCATCACCTTAGCCGGCTGAATCATACCCACGGCCGTAAACATCTGAGGCATAAAACGGGTCATATCGTCGGCTGCCATCAGTATGCCTTTATATCCGGCACAAGTACTCATGGAAGTAAGCGCATCCAAATTTTGAGCCCGGGAAATACGGGGTATTCCGTCCAAAGTAAGTCCTATGGCTCCGGATTTCGCCAAATTTCTTACCATTTCATGATTTATCGGAGAAGCCGGATGAATAAAAGTTATCAAATATTGCCCCTTACGCAACATTTCCGTTTCATGCATGCCGAGAGCCTCATTATATAACGGTTCTTTCACCTTAAGTATTACATCGGCTCTTTTAAAAATATCCGCAGGGCCGTCGATAATCTCCGCTCCTGCCGATTTATAATCCTCATCACTATAAAGAGCACCTAATCCGGCATTGGTTTCTATTAAAACCGTAGCTCCGTCCGAGACAAAATTTTTCACCGTTTCGGGAGTAGCGGCCACCCGGGCTTCTCCCGCCATAATCTCCTTAGGAATACCAATAATCATAATCCTTTGAATTTTAAGTTTTTGTTAATATAATGTTACGATTTATCGCTTCTCATCGCTCCGAAACCATCTTTTTAAGCGTCTATTATGCTTACAAAAATAAAATAAATTAAATTAAGGAACAATCTCTTATCCTTTTATTTTCATGTTGCAAATATCCGTTAATGACCGATAATAAAAAACCGTTCTTATCGAAACCCGGCATTACCGAGGCCGGATTGATCTCAGCAAGACATGTATTGATTACAATATCGAAGTTACAGATTTTATCCATGCATCATTGCTTATATTAACCATTAATGTTCTGAATGTCAAAACTTATGGTCTCAAACATCCAATCGGCACAACATACACTCCATCTGTTCGTTTATAGGCAAAGTCACCAACACCTGTCAGCACCATACAAAAAGCAGGTGCTTTCATTCGGGTAGTATCTATGATATTCGAAAGTGCCGTTAATGTTTTTGCACCGTCCTCAATCAACTTTTCTCCACCCAATTTTATTTCAATAAGACCATACGAACCATTACGCAGATGTGCCACAGCATCGCATTCCAAACCGTTCTTGTCTCTATAATGATAAACAGAACCATCCAAGGCATCTGCATAAACCCGAAGATCCCGGACACACATTGTTTCAAAAAACAGCCCGAATGTATTCAGGTCATTAATCAAATCATTGGGGCCAAGACCAAGAGCAGCCACACCCACTGAAGGGTCCACATAATACCTCGTATCCGATGTACGGACTGCAGTTTTACTTCTTAAGTTGGGATTCCACGCCGGCATATCCTCTATTACGAATATATTCCGCAAGGCAGTAAGGTATGAATCTATCGTTTCATCACTGACATCCTCCGGTTCATTTGTCGATATATCGGCAAGGATTGTAGCGATACTTGCTTGAGAACCTTGATGTCTGGCATAAGAACGCATAATTCTCTTTGCTCGTTCCGCATCTCGTTTTACATTATCAACTCGTGATATATCGCTATTCGCAATAGCTTTATAATATTCTGTCGCCTGCAACAGTGCCGCCTTTTCCGTTTTCTTTTGCAAAGCCTTAGGCCATCCTCCACGGCAAACGACAAATGCAAGCAACGGCAATGTAAGTTTATTCAAGGCTCCTATTTTATTCGGCGCAAGAAACAAATCCGATAAACTTATCTCCCCCGTAGAGTCTCCCGATTCCCACAAACTCATGGGACGCATGGTAAGCCATCCGTATCTTCCGGTACCTGTATGATGAATTTTCTTGACTTCGACAGGTACAGCAGAACCTGTAAGCATAAACTGCCCGTCTTCATCTCGATGGTCTACTTCAAACCGAATAGCATCCCAAAATTGAGGAACTTCCTGCCATTCGTCAATCAAACGAGGAGTTTCCCCTTCGAGCAAAAAACTAATATTAGTTTGAGCCATTTGCCTATATTGCTGCTGCTTAGTAGGGTCATCCATATAGATAACACTTTTGGCCTGCTGCTCAGCCGTGGTTGTTTTGCCACAAGCTTTAGGCCCCTCTATCAATACAGCACCCATCGCTTCTAATTTATCACGCAGAAGTTGATCCGCTATTCGATTCTTATATTCCATACACTGTATTTTTCTGCAAAGATAGCTTATTTCTTTGTAATCCAGATCAATTTCAAAAGTATATTTGGAAATTTGGCTTTATTTTGATTGGAAATTTGGCTTTATTTTGATTGGAAATTTGGCGTATAATTATTTTAGATTTGTACCGGATTCAAAAAGCACGCTATTGTAGTGATACTCTTTTATGGCATTTTCATTGGAAAATTCTCAATCTCTAGCTTCATTAGGTGTTAGACGTTTGCCAAAACCGATTCGATTAGGTTTTGCTTGTATGCCACGAAATTCATCTTTCAGGGTATCTTGCATTTCTTTTCGGTTGTTTTCACGAAACCGGTTTAGTTTAGTTTTTTGCCCTATATATAGATACCAAACTAAACTGAATTATATATACCCGCGCAAGTAGTAAACTATGCCGTCAAATGCCTTACGGAAAACACGAAAATCCGGAGGTTGCTCTAATCGAACAGTCCGTTTACCAAATTAACCGCATCATCCTTTTTCCGGTTGATAATTTTGGCGTACACCTGTTCTATTTCATAGAACTTCCAAAGATTTTTCGGAAAAATCCGTTCTTTTTACCCACGTTTTCCTCGCTTTAGTTATTTCAAATGCGGGTCTGGGTACAAGAAAAAGACTAAGCAATGAATTATCAGTTGCTTAGCCTTTTTATTTGCTTAAAAATTCCCCACATTTTCCCCACAAACGAAAAAATATAGTAGTAAGTCGTTATTTTCTTTGGCTACGCAATACAAATACACTACCTTTGAAAAGAAATAAATCCAATTAAAAAAAGTCAATGGAACAAGGTGTTTGGCAAGAGATTGAACAGCTATACCAGAAGTTTCAGCAACTCGGTATCAGTGAAGCGGTGGACTATGAGAAGTACTACCTCTATTCTCTTATTACCCATTCTACAGCGATTGAGGGTTCAACACTTACCGAAGCGGAGGCGCAAATGCTTTTCGATGAAGGCTTGACCGCTAAAGGGAAACCTTTGGTATATCATTTGATGAATGAGGACTTAAAAAAGGCATACGAGCTTGCTAAAGAGGAAGCCAAATGTAAAGAGCCAATTAATTCTGCATTCTTGCAAAAGCTGAATGCGACATTGATGCGTACGACAGGTAGTATTTATAATGTTGTGGGTGGCTTTTTTGATTCTTCCAAAGGTGAATTTCGCTTGTGTGGCGTGACGGCTGGTATTGGTGGACGTTCTTATATGAGTTATCAGAAAGTCCCTGCCAAAGTAGAAGAGTTTTGCGCTTTATTACAGGAAAAGCAAAAGGCTGTGGGAACATTTCGGGAACAATACGAATTAAGTTTCAATGCCCATTTTAACTTAGTGACCATTCATCCGTGGGTAGATGGTAACGGGAGAACTGCACGTCTGCTGATGAATTACATTCAGTTTTGCTACAATCTTTTTCCAACTAAGATATTCAAGGAAGATAGAGAAGAGTATATTTCTGCTTTACGGCTATCACAGGAAGAAGAAGTTAATCAGCCTTTCTTGGACTTTATGGCTGGTCAGTTAAAGAAATCGCTCTCTTTGGAGATTGAACGGTTCAATGCTTCGCAGAAAAAGATTTTTAGTTTTATGTTTTAGCTGCTACCTAATAATGAAAGATAAGATTGTAGATATAGAAAGGAAGAAATTTTTAATGAATTTTCCCGATAATAGTTTTCTGGAAGTTGTAGATTATAATGAACCTAAAATAAACACTTTAACCCCATTTAGCTATATAGATACAGAGGAAACGTGGGATGCTATGACTGATGGAATGTATGGTGATATGCCTGATGGATTTGATGATGATTACAGTTTTTTAGGACATTAAGATGATTGCAAAAGGTTATAATGAAATAAGGCACGTGATAGAATATCGGTATGGTATTTTATCGCAGTTAATTTCTGAAATTGATAATTATTACCAAAAAACGTTTGCCCAGTTTCAAAAAGAAGCGTTGGATTTGGCTAAACAAAATTCTAATGGGGATTTTGAAGTTTACTTATACAATCTTACAAAGTTTTGATAGCGAAGATGAGAGGATATCATCTTTATGTAAAGAAGTTAGGAAAATCCTTTTCTGCTCTATCTTTTCGTACTATGAAGGATGTATAAATGCAATTATAAAATAGAAACGGGAGCTCAGCAGGTTCAAAAATTATACGATGCTGTTAGTAGAACATATGAAAAAAGGTATTTGGTAAATGACCTTGATATTGAAGCAAATCTTTTAGATTACGTAAATGATTTCTGTCGTTTATTGAGAAATTATTTTATGCATGGAGATTTGTCCGATAATATAATGAAAAAGAAGCTTGAGCGCTATGTAAAGAATAACGACGGAGTAAAATTATTAGATGATTATTTCATAGAAATAGAATCCAAGGATTTCCTGTTTAAATCGTTAGATTGCATGAAAACGATTCTAGTAAAAATTGAAAGTGCTTTTTGTTTTAGAGTTGAAAATGAACGCTTGCAGTTGGATAAAGGAAAATCGTAGAGACAGGTAAACCGGCAAATGCCAGGCATAAGACATGGAGAATATTTCAGGCGGGAAAATCAAAACGGAGTTAAGGATGTTGTCAAACAATCGAAAGATGAGTAAACGAATAAAAACCGTATATATTTTACTGACGGGGCTTTTAGTGCTTGGAGGCATCTGTTATTTCATACCCCTCTCTAAAAAAGGAAAAATCAAAATCCAATGGACGGATAATCTGAAAGGAGATTTCGGTTTCTCCGCAGAATGGGATTATCCCGAAGGGGTTTACAGGAATGAATTCGGACAATTGGACTGCGACGGCCTTTGTCCCGAGGGTATCGAACGCTTGAAAGAGGCTACGGGAAAAATCCGTACGGATTCCATGGACAGGTTTTATCAATTGGTCGACACGACCCATCTGTATCATTCCATTTTATGCGAAGCCCGATGCGACGAATGGGCGGGAACGAATTTTATCTCGGCAAGGCGGTTAAACGAAAATACCGTACATTGTGCAACGGCCATGAATGCGGCAACCCACTGCAGCCTGGTTTTCGAAATCAGCGGCGACATATGCACTCCCGAAATAGAGTTGCTCAGTATCTCTCCATCCGGACGACATACGTATTATTGTAAAAGCGGATTTATAAAAGTAAGCAGGGATTTCTGGAAAAAAGGGATCTTGAGAGCCGAATTCCATTATATCTTCGATAATACGGACAAAAACGGAAAAGAATTATTCTGGAAAGGAAAAATTCATACCCCGATTGAAGAATGAGCGAAAAAACTTCAGTATTTACAATAATTATAATCCAAAACAAATGAAAAAACTTATTCCGGTTATGCTACTTACGACTTCGCTATTTTGCTCCTGTTCGCAGAATCTTGAAAAAACAGGCAAAGCTACCGATTACACGAAATCGATAAAACAAAAAACGGTAGACAAAATACATGCTTCGCTGAAAACGGACATCGATTTCCTGGAACGGTTACTGGAAACGGAGAATGACCTTCTCTGTCTTTCTTTCGGGATAAAATTCTCATCTTTCGGAGATAACGAAAAAGAAGTTTCCGAAAAGCATACCGACGAAGCGCATATTGTTCCGGAAAAGCCCTACCGATTGGATTTCGACATGGAAAGAGAACGCAAATCTTTCGAAGCTTTTCCCCGTTATGCGGCTTTTTTACAACACTTCGCCCTGCCCAAGTCTTCCTTCCATATCTATGCCAACATGCCCGACACACTCTCTCATAAAGGCAGTCTTTCGCACGAGATAAAAAAATGCTACCGCAACGGAGAGGAAATAGAACCGGATGCCGTAAACCTCCTGTCCGTCGACAGTATCAGGGTGGAAACCACGCTCAGCCTACCTCTCGCTTTCGAAACCTTCCACATCCCTCGAAATGCCGGCAATTCCATCCGTTACGGGGAGTATACGATAAAAATAGATTCCATCGACGGACATACGGCGAAAATCGAAATACCCGCAGAACTCTACGAGAGGCTCTTATCCTACCACGGCATTACGCCGGGCGGGAAATTGATGGGAAATACATCGAAAAAAGAATACCCGGAATATGGGATTTCCTCCGAACTGCTGTCGCATATCCGCAACCTGAAGGCAATCCTTGCAAACTGTTTGCAAGAAAAGGAAAAAGAAAATATCGTGCGGCTCATAGAAGGCGTCACACAGGAACAAATAGAGGCCAAATCGCAACTCTATGCCTACCTCAAGGAAACCGAAAAATTGGAAGAAGCAGATAGTTTCGAACAAATGAAAAAGATTATAGAAAAAGGTATCGAAAACGGGTATTTAGAAACGAAAGGCCAATGTATAGAAGCCGAGTTCCCTTATAAGATAAGCGGAATAGCTCTTTATATAGCCACTCGGGTCGAAACGATGAAAACGGAATCCGTCATCCGCCGATTCATCGATCCGGAGCAGGAAAATTACGTTGCCTTCACCGGAGAAAACCAGTGTAAGGGCATAGCCGATCGCAATGGAAATATTATTATCCCTGCCGCATACAACACGCTTTATTTCCGGGGTGCAAACTATGTGGCGACAATCGAAGACGACGACTATACCCGTTTCAAATACTATTGGCTGGATATAAACAAACGATGTCTCCGGCCCATAAAAGACATGGACGTGCACTACTCGATTTTCGACGGAGAATTTGCCGTCTGTTCGAATCCGGCGGGCAAAAAAGGCATCATACGCAAAAACGACGAAATCGTACTCCCCTTCGAAAACAAAGAAATACGCCATATGGGCGATTATATTCTTGCAGAAAAAGCGGAAGACGAAGACAGTCGGGATGCTGCTTTAAAGGTCTACGATAGAAATATGCAATACGTAGCCATACATATCAACCGTTTCAATCACGTTTACGACACTTATTATACCGATGCCGCAGGTAAAAAGCATGCCTCGGAATCCGATACTTTGATTGCCGCCGAATTCGAGAATGGGAAATACGGCCTGCTCAATCTCAATGCCCCCTGGAAATGGGTAATTCCTCCTCAATACGATCGGTTATCCCCCATATACAATACCCCGAACTACCTTATGGCACAAAACGGTAACGAATTTCCATTCCGTTACGGGGTAATCGATCTCAAGGGAAATACCGTTCTGCCTCTCGACTACGCCGACCTTCGCCTCATCGACGACATAAATTCGGTTTTCAAAGCGGCCAAAGACAACGGCGATAAAGCCGCTTACGGAGTTATCGACATAAGGAACAGGACCTTACTCCCCTTCAAATATGCCGACATCGCCCGGGTCTCCGAAAAGAAACCCGAATGGATGTACGTCTGTATCGAAAACGGGGAAAAGAAATTATGGGGCGTAACCGATATTTCGGGAAAAACCGTTCTACCCGCAAAATACGAATTTCTCTCCGCCTACAGCGAAAACATTTTCATTTTCACCCGGAATTGCAAATTCGGTTATATATCCGGAGAAGGCCGGATCATCGCCCCGGCGGAATTCCGGGAAGCTTCCGAATTCAATAAAGGTTATGCTTTTGTAATAGCGGAAACATATTACGGATTGATAGACACCAAAGGGAATTTCACAATGAAAACTCCGTTTAAAGACGACGACGAGCGCATGATGTATACGCTCGAGAACGGAGAAGAGCGCACCTATCACATCAACGGGAAAAAATACGACTACAAAGGCGAACTTATCGGAAATGAAAACTGAACGGGAAACGGAAAGAGCATAAACCGCTCCTTCGAACAATCGAAAAGCAAGCTTCCGTTCCCGGAATCTTCCCGGTAAAAATCGGAAACGGGAGCCGCTTATTCCGCCGAATCCGGAAAACAGCCCCGACGGGCAGTTTCTCCCGGCCAAAACGGTAGAAAAGGGGAAGGTGTACCACACCTATATGACCTGGGACGGCACCCATCTGAAAATCACCGACAAAAACGGCACGCCGCTTTAGCAAACCGGAGGGCATAAAGTTTCGGGCCACCTTATCCCTCACGACGGACCCCATCCCTCCTTCATCCAAAACCGGAAGAAGGAGGGAGAATTTATTCCGAAACTCAACGGGAACCTCATTCCCGGAAGAGCAGCCATGGAAGACCTTACAGGATTCGATTATTGGAGGTAGAGAAACTCCAAAAAACTTCCGATGGCGGATGCCACCTTATCGAATGAAGCCGTATAATTATTTACGATAACCGTAAAAGCCATTTCTTTTCCCGAACGGTTTTTCATATACCCGCTAAGAGCCCGGACCCCGGAAAGGGAACCGGTCTTCGCCCGCACATTATTCAAAAGCAGCGTCCTCCCTTTTACGAAACGTTCCAAAGCATAATCCCTTCCCGCTACAGGCAGAGAATTCCGGAACGCACTATCCCCGTGCATCCGGAGCATCAAATCCGTAAAACATCGGGCAGGAACGGCCGAACGCCGGGACAAACCACTCCCGTCCGCTATATGGATGCCAGTCACATCGATTCCCATGGAATCCATAACCGTTTTCACCGGCATAAACCCCTCTTCCTCCCCTATGAGTTTTCCCAAAGCCTCGGCATATAAATTGACGCTGAACTTATTGGTATGGAAAACGATATCTCTCAAACTCGGAGAGCGATGAGTCAACATCAATGTCGTATCGGGACTCTTAAAAATTTTATGCTCCACAACGATACCCCTCTTCCGCATGACAGCTTCGAATTCCTCGCGGAATACGGCTGCCGGATGCGGCATGGCACCTCCTATCCGAAATTTTTTCCGGTTGGCGGGAATACTTCCTTCCATCAATAATATTTCGGCAAAAGGACCTCCTACGATACAGGCATTATCCCCTCCCCGGGCGGAAGCCCTCACTTCATTTCTAAACGTCACACCGGGAATTCGGGGATTTACGGATAAAATATCCGTCCGGCTCCCCGCTTTTCCCGACTTCAAATATATGTGATAGGTATTATCCTTATAATTGAAAGGGAAAGCCAATGCCCCGTAATAATTGGAAATATCCTCCCATATCCAGGTATAAGGCACACGGGGCAATTCTTTTTCCAATACGAGGATATTTCCCTTCACCCGGACGATTCCCCTACCGGCAACGGCTTCCGTTGCCTTAGCGATAAAAGAGGATTTCGGAAAATACTTGGAATCTATCGTAGGATCTCCTCCCGCACGAATAAGGATGTCCCCATATAATACTCCGCCCCGGATTTCTCCCGTATGGGACAAAGTGGTGGCATAAGTAAAATCCGGACCGTATTCATGCAAAGCCACTGCCGTAGTCAAGGTCTTTAAGAGCGAGGCGGGTATCAAAGCCGTTTCCGGCCGGAAAGCATATACCTCCTCTCCGTCGGATACCCGTTTCACGGATATGCTCACAGCCGCACACCGGAGTTCGGGATCTCCGGCAAAAGCCTCGGGAAGCATTTGGGCTCCCGCCTTCCTCCCTCCGTATAGAAACAGGAAAATAAATATTCCGAATCTCAATCCACGTCTCATCTCGCTTCATTCTATGGTATCCAAAATCTTATCGATTTCTTCCTCCGTATTTTTCAATTTGGCTTTACAAAAATTTATCAGTTCCGATACCCGTTTCACGGCCTCGCACAATTCATCCACCTCATACTTATTCTCCTCTATTTTCCCGACGATGGTTTCCATCTCCTCCATCGCCTCCTTATAATTCAACTGTTTTTCCATAGTTACAAATCTTACTTATAATATTTCCGTCCGGGAGGATGGTTTCCAGCGTATCTCCCGGTTTCACATCCGAGGTTTTTTTCACGACCTTTCCGCTGACCCGGGCAATCGAATATCCCCTGCCCATAATCGTACGGGGATCGGAATATTTAATCTTGGTATCCATCATATCTACAACGGATTTCCCATATGCCAGATTTCGTTTTATTCCCGTTTTAAGGCGACTCGACAGAAGGCATATTTTGTTCTCCTCCTTTATCCCATTCACCGAATTCGCATTTCTCAATGCGGTCGTGCGCATCTCGAAAATCCTGCGGTATTCCCGTACGTAATTTTTTATACCGTACTTCAATTGTCCCGACACGGATTGGAGCCGGAGTTTAAATGCGGCCACGCCCGCCGCATTTCCGGATTTGAGACGCTCCATAAGAGCCGTCATTTCCTTTCCGGCCGAAACGAGACTTTCCACCGCTCCCGTCTGAAGAGCGGAAATACGATTTTTAATTTTCAACTCTTCTCCGGAAAATACGTCCAAGAGATAAGAAGCCACGGCCGTCGGAGTCTTCAACGACATACGGGCCACCTCGTCCACAACCGAAGAATCCCGCTCATGTCCTATGCCTACAACGACAGGCAGGGGAAACTGCGCCACATTGTTTGCGAGTTCGTAAGTATCGAAGCAGCTCAAATCGGCTTTGGCTCCTCCTCCCCTTATAATAACCGCCAAATCGAACACCTCTTCCCAAGCCGCAATCCTATCCAAGGCGGCAATAACCGAAGCCGCGGTACGCTCTCCCTGCATCAAGGCGGGAAACAATTTGAGGTGAAATCCGTAACCCCGGGAATTATGCATAAGTTGATTCTCGAAATCTCCCCATCCGGCAGCCGTAGGAGAAGATATGACGGCTATGGTCTTCGGCAAAACCGGCATTTCCAAACTCCTGTTCATATCGAAAACCCCTTCCCGTTTCAGTCGGGCGATAGCCTCCCTTTTCATGCGCTCCATATTCCCGAGCGTGAAATCCGGATTTATATCCCTTATAATCAGGCTTAATCCGTATATTTCACTAAAACTCACTTCCGCACATACCATAATATGCATCCCTCTCTCCAATCTTCTCCCCGTAGTTTCGACGAAATAAGTTTTTATCATACGGTAAGAAGAACTCCATATCACGGCCCTGACGACGGCTTTCAACTTCTCGTGTTCTTTTTCGACCAGTTCGAGATAACAATGCCCGCTCGAATGTTCCGTCACCGAAGATATTTCTCCCGTAACCCACAAAGGCATGGGAAATTCCCTTTCGACCGCCGATTTTATATTCCGGTTGAGTTCCGATAATGTCAATATTCCGTCCGCCGTCAAAGCTTTACCGTATTATTCAATTCGTCTATATAATCCAGCAATTCGTTCCTGCCATAGTTTTTGGAGGCGGACGTCATAAAGGCCATGGGAAAGGTTTCCCATACATCTTCCATTTTTTCCTGATATCTCCGGATACAGGATATCCTTTCCGTCGTACGAAGCTTATCCCCCTTGGTGAATACCATAACGAAAGGCACTCCGTTTTCTCCCAACCATTCCATAAATTCCATGTCGATTTTCAAAGCCTCATGCCGGCTGTCTATCAATACGAAAAGGCAGATAAGATTCTCCCTCCTCAGAATATAGTCCGAGATAAGTTTTTCAAAACCCATTCTCTCGGCATGGGGTAAGCGGGCATAACCGTATCCGGGAAGATCGACCAGATACCAACTTTCATTTATCAAATAATGATTAATCAACCGGGTTTTACCCGGAGTCGAGGAAGTTTTGGCAAGGGACGAATTCCCGGTCAACATATTTATAAGGGAGGACTTACCTACATTCGAACGTCCTATAAATGCATATTCGTGACAATCCGGAAGGGGACATTCCCTGAAATTCCCGCTACTCTTTATAAATCGTGATTTCAATATATTCATTAGTCTTATCTTTTTAATTTTTCCCGCTGAAAAACGGAATTAAAAATACGATTTTCACACGCCCGGAGCCTCGGTTTTCGAATCGCATCGTAAATCCGTAATCCCATCCCGCATACGGAAACTATATTATCTTCAACTGTCTCCGTTTGTAAGCCGGTGCGGTTTTCAATTCCTTTATTCTCTCTTCGGACATATGCGGGGTTATCAAAACTTCATTTTCGTCGAGAGGTATTCCTTTTATCCTTTCGGTTTTTTCCGGTTTCATTTCCGAGTATATATCCATATCGTTCGGAAAGCCCGTAGCGATAATCGTGACGGAAAGCGCATCCTCCAAACCCTCATCCGTTCCCACTCCCCAGATTACGGCTGCATTATTACCGACTTTCCGGATAATATAAGAGGTTATATCCGTCATTTCATTCATGGTGATTTCCTCTTTACCGGAAGTAATATTCAACAAGATATCCTTAGCTCCCACAATATCGGTATTATTCAGCAAGGGGCTGTCGAGAGCTTCCCGTATCGCCCGTATCGCCCTGTCTTTGCCGGAAGCCTGAGCCGCTCCCATTATGGCCACGCCGCTATCCGTCATCACCGTTTTCACATCGGCGAAATCCACATTGATATATCCCGGAAGCGTAATAATCTCAGCTATACCTTTGGCTGCAATATTCAGCACATCGTTAGCCTTCGAAAAAGCCTCGGAAATTCCCTTGGAGCCGTATATTTCCTTGATTTTTTCACTGTCGATTACGATAAGACAGTCCACATTCGACTTCAACCGTTCCAAGCCCGAAGCCGCCTGTTCCAAACGTTTGGGGCCTTCGAACCTCAAAGGAACACTCACGATGCCCACCGTAAGTATGCCCATATCTTTCGCCAGTTTCGCAACCACCGGAGCCGCACCCGTACCGGTGCCTCCTCCCATCGCTGCGGTAATAAAGATCATTTTGGTATGTTCCCGCAACAAATCGGTCAACTCTTCCACGCTCTCGTTGGCAGCCTTTTCCCCGATAACCGGATTATTGCCGGCACCTCTTCCCTGTGTCAGATTTCTGCCCAACTGTATTTTCTTGGGTATTTTACTGTGAGCCAATACCTGGGCGTCCGTATTGCATATTACGAAATCCACATCTTTAATACCCTTCGAATACATGTATTCGACGGCATTACATCCTCCCCCTCCGACACCTATCACCTTGATGATATTGGGTGTAGTCTCATACAAATTAAAGTTTACAAATCCTTTCGCCATATACTCTCATATTACATCTCAGGGTCCTTATCGGTATCCTCCTTAAAAAATCCTCCGAGTTTACGCCTTAACCAACCGTCCGTATCCGGTATATCGTTCACTCCGCCGGAAGGAGGCTCTTTCTTTTGCGTAGATGCCCTTCCTTTTTCGACGGGAAAAAGCATCCCCTCGGAGCCTTCCTCCATAGAGTCGCTCAAACTTCTTTCTTCTCCCGTCCTTCCGGACTTTCTCGTTTTTTCATCTTTCTTCCTCCTGTGTCGCGCCCTGTCTTCCACTTCTTTAGTGTCCACAAATATCATTTCCAAATCCTCGGGCAAATCTTCCACTTTGAAATCCGGCTTCGAAATTTCTTCTTTCAAATCCGGTTTTTCCCGAGAAATATCCGAAACCTTCGGCATATCCTCCATGGCTTTCATTCCGATAAACCGGCTGCTCGTATTAAAACCTGTGACGATAACGGACACCCTCAATTTGGAACCGAGATTTTCATCCTTCCCGGCCCCCCATATGATATTCACGTTCCGTCCCACCCTCGTACGCAGATAATCCGTTATCTCTTCCATCTCGTTAGGCGTAACTTCCACATCCTCATACAACATATTCAACAGAATATTTCGTGCTCCGCGTATATCCTGACTATTCAGCAAAGGAGATATCAAAGCCCTTTTTATGGCCTCTTTCGCTCTATTCTCTCCTTCCACCTCGGCCGAACCCATAAGCGCCACTCCGCTATTGCGCATAACGCCTTCGACATCGGCAAAATCCACGTTCACATAACCTTTTTTGGTAATGATTTCCGCTATGCTCTTAGCCGCCGTCGTAAGCACGGAATCCGCCATGGCAAAGGCTTCGGACAATTTCAAATCCCCGCACATATCCCGAAGCTTCTCATTATTGATTATCAATAAGGCATCCACATAATCTTCCAATTCATCAATCCCGTTCATAGCCTGCTCTATTTTCTTGCGCCCCTCGAAACTGAAAGGCAGAGTCACGATAGCTATGGTAAGAATGCCCAACTCTCTGGCCCTTCGAGCGATTACGGGTGTAGCCCCCGTACCCGTACCCCCTCCCATGCCGGCCGTAATAAAAATCATCTTCGTATTATGTTCCAACAAAGAAGATATGTAATCCAAACTTTCCAAAGCCGACGCCCTTCCCTTATCCGGAGCACAGCCCGCTCCCAATCCCTCGGCAATATCCTTTCCCAACTGAATGCAATTTTTGACCGGAGATATTCTCAAGGCCTGGATATCCGTATTGCATACGATAAAATCCACTCCTTTTATCCCCTGCCGATACATATAATTGACGGCATTACTCCCTCCCCCTCCTATGCCGAATATTTTAATAATCGACTCTTCCTGAGGAGGAAAATCCACATCCAATATATCCTTGCTAAAATCCATAATCCGCTCAATTAAACCATTTTTTTATTCTCATCCAAAAATCGGTCTCTTCTTTTTCCGGCCTGTCGTACGTACATAAAAGCAAGCCCAATGCCGATACATCGGCAGGAGAATTCAACAAATCCTCATCGAAACTTTTAAACTTCTTCATATCGGGATAAGTTACCAAATGCCCGGACATGCGTTCCAACAATCCGTCCACTCCTTTCAAACAGGCTCCACCTCCCGAAATAACGACGGGATAATCCGGATTGTTATCGAGACCGGATTTTCGAAGATATAATAAAACCCCTTCCAAAAGTTCCTCCATTCGACATTGAGTCACCAATGCCAAATCGGAACCTTCCACGGAAACCTTCATATCCGGAATTATTACTTTCTTATTCTTATAATCCGATTTCAATGCCTCCGCATCGGATTCCTGTATCTTCAAAGCCTGCTCTTTCGTTAATCCGAACGCCGACATTATATCGAAAGCAAGACTGTCCATCCCTATGGGAAACTCCGCTTCCCCCCTTAAAAGCCCTCTTTCGAACATCCACGCCCGAAGGGAATACGCTCCCAAATCCACCCAGGCGAAGCCCTCCTCTTTATCCGAATCCGCAACCTCTATACAAGCCCGGCTTAAAGGATAAAAATAGAGTTCTCCTCCCATATATTCCGACAACACATTCCGGATCCGGTCCAAATAATCGCGCCCCGCATAATAAACCCGGGCCGTCATTTCCAATGTCCTCCCATCCATGCCCAAAGGGTCGGCGACTTCACAACCTCCGTCCACCGAATAATAATCCGGACAAACATCTATAATCACGTCATCCTCCGCATACCCGGTTTCCCAGGCCTTGGATTTCACCGCCTTTATATCCCTGTCCGTTACCTTCTTCTTTATACTGACGACCGAATTCACCCGTTTCACCCTGAGGGAAGCCTCGGACAAACCTATATGGATTTCATCTATGGGACGGGAATCCGTAATTTTCTGAACGAGCTTACCGAATGCCTGCGCAAACTCCTTTTCATCTACAATACGACCGCCGACTACTCCCGAAGATACTGCCGAACAAAGTTCCCTCAAATGGAAACGCCGCCCCTCTTCCTTATCGGCCAAAGCCATCACCAACCGATACGTACCGATATCCAATGACGAAATCAACCCCATAGACTTATTTTTTTACACAATATATTAAATTCTCATATTTTAAATTAACCTCTTTATAGGCATCCCACCCCTTGGGATAAAACCCGTTTTTCAATAAGAGATATAATTTTTCAAAACGTTCCTCGTAATTTCCTCCCCCCAATTTACCCAATCTTATCTTGAAATCTCCCAGCTTAGATATCAAAACGGCATCTTTATTTCCCTCTATTACAATCTGCTCCACAAAAGAATTCCAAAAATCGTCCTTCTCCAACCACAATACGAAATCTCTAAGCTTTTCCACAGCATATTCTTCGGTTATATCCCCGGTGGCCACATGCAGCCGTTCCGTCGAACCGAAAATCTTATTCATAACGACTCCTTCCCTGTCGACATAAAATTTTTTTACCGGTCCTCTTACACAAAACAACGGATGTCTCTCTTCAATATCGATATAAAGTTTCCCCTTTATATCGGTATAGACCTCTACGGATTTCACCGGAGCGTAACTTAAGATTTCGCTCTCTATACTGTCTTTATCGATAGAAGACAATTTCCGACGCTCCAGTTTTTTCAATTTCTCGCTTAAATTACCGAGAACCGCATCTCCTTCCGTAAATTCTTCTCCGTCTCCCCCCTTCAACACGACTTCCGTACACATCGAACCACCGAACTCCTTTGTTACAAAGGTAATCACAATTATCAGGTATACAAATACCGAAAAATATAATATATACGAAAATATCCTTTTCATCCGTCTCACGATTTACGGGTATCGCCTTTCGAGTGCGGCGGCAATACCGGGTACCAATCTGTCGATATTACCCGCTCCCATGGTTATAATCACTCCTCGTTTATTCCCCGCATATTCCAATACTTCTTCCTTGGACATAATCGAAACGGGCACATCGAGCAAATCCGCAATCATCCGGGAAGATACCCCGGGAAGAGGTTGCTCCCGTGCCGGATAAATATCCAATAATACGACTTCGTCCGCCAGATTCAAACTTCCGGCAAACTCTTTATAAAAATCCCGGGTACGGGTATACAAATGGGGTTGAAACACGACCGTCAAGCTTTGCTCTTTCCATATTTCCCTTACGGAAGAAAGTACGGATTCTATTTCCCGGGGATGATGCGCATAATCGTCGATATACACCGTATCATCGTATTCCGCAATGATTTGAAACCGGCGGACAACGCCTCTGAATGCCGCCATTGCGGGAGGAATCTCTTCGGGCTTCACGCCCGAATCGAGAGCAAGAGTTATGGCTGCAACCGCATTTTCTATGTTGATCCTCCCGGGTATTCCGAGTTCGATATCCCGGATCAAAATTCCTTCCCGCCGATAATCGAAACGATATCTTCGATTCCGGAGTACGATATTCTCCGCCCGGCATTCGCCCGAATCCATCCCGTAATACCCCCATACATCCGCCTCCGGAAGTTCCAAACCCCGTTTTAAATACAAATGTCCTCCCGGACGAATCCGGGATGCGAAATCCGCAAAAGCCCGTCTCATGTTTTCACAATCTCCGTATATATCCAAATGGTCGGCATCCATAGCCGTAATAACCGCATGTTCGGGTTGGAGATGTAAAAAAGACCGGTCGAATTCATCGGCTTCCACAACCATATAATCGGAATGCTCATCCACCAACATATTAGTGCCCATATTCACCGATATTCCTCCCAAAAAAGCATTGCAACCCACGGAAGAGTTTTTCAAAAGGAATGCCGTCATCGTAGACACCGTCGTTTTCCCGTGCGTTCCCGCCACACATACGGCTTTTTTCATCCGGGACAGGATTCCGAGAATTTCCGCCCTTTTATAAAGCCGGAATCCCCGGGAATCGAAAACGGATACCTGTACGGATTCCCGAGGTATAGCCGGAGTATATATGCACAAGGTCGTCCGGGGGTCCAGATAATCGCCGGGAATCGCCTTTTCCTCATCCTCGTAATTCACATACATCCCTTCCCTTTCCAGACTGCGGGTAAGAGGAGAAGAAACGGCATCGTAACCGGCAACTTCGTAACCGCAATATTTAAAATACCGGGCCAAAGCACTCATCCCGATTCCTCCGATTCCCAAAAAATAAACCCTTTTTATCCGCTTACTCAACGTTTCCATCTTCCAAATATTCAAATATGACATCCGCAATCTTGTCGTCCGCATCTTTTATTCCCAACATCCTGCTATTGCCCGAAAGAATGTTTATGCGTTCTCCGTCGGAAAGCAGGGATTCCAAAACGGCAAGGAGATTCGATTCCGCTTCATTATCCCTTATCATAATAGCCGCTCCCTTAGCGGTTAAAGATTCGGCATTCCGAGTTTGGTGATCTTCCGCCACATTGGGAGAAGGAATAAGTATGGAGGCTTTACCGAGAGCGCAGAGTTCCGAAATCGTACCGGCACCGGCCCTCGCTACCACGACATCCGAAATCGCATAGGCCATATCCATATTTTCGATGAAGGGCAAAAGACACAGATTGGAAGGCATATTCCCTTCCAACTCTTTTTTCAAATCCTCGTAATAATATTTTCCGCACTGCCAAATAAACTGTATCCCCGCCTTGTTGCCCAACGTCTCGAGTACACTCAACATCGCTTTATTCATGGTCTTTGCTCCCAAACTGCCACCTGTAACCAATACGGTTTTGCAACCGGATTTAAGTCCGTATCCGGTATAAGCCGCTTCCGTATCACGAATCTCATCCCCGAGATTTCGCCGTATGGGATTACCGGTGAATACGATATTCTTTTTCGGAAAAAATCGTTCCATACCTTCATAGGCCACACAAATCTTTTTGGCCTTCCTGCCCAGAATCCTGTTGGTAACTCCGGCATAAGAATTCTGCTCCTGCAGTATAAGGGGAATTTTTTTATTCAGGGCTACCCTGCCGACGGGACCGCTGGCATATCCTCCCACCCCCACGACCACATCCGGAGCAAAGGTTTTCAATGTCTTTTTTGCAAGTCCCAAACTCCTGTAAAGATTTAACAATACCTTTATATTCTTTAAAGTCGGTTTCCGATAGAAACCCATAACCGGCAGGCCGACGATTTCATAACCGGCCGCCGGCACCTTCTCCATTTCCATTTTGCCCGAAGCCCCCACAAAGAGAATTTCGATATCGGGACATCTGCGTTTAAGTGCATTGGCTATGGCAATAGCAGGAAATATATGTCCTCCCGTCCCGCCTCCGCTTATTATCACTTTATTTTTCTTCATAATATTCGAATATTCGTCTTATTTATTCCGTCATTCTCCGCCACCGACCTCTTCTCCGCTCGCCTCCTCTTTCGAAAAAGAGCGAGAAACGCTCAGGATAATCCCGAAAGACACACAGGTAAAGAAAAGCGAGGTTCCTCCCATACTCACGACAGGCAAGGTCTGCCCGGTCACCGGCAACAATCCCACACAAACGCCCATATGAATCATTGCCTGAAGCAGAATCGTAAATCCCAATCCCAAAACCAACATGGCAGGGAATACCCGGGTGGAACGCCTGACGATAACCCCTACCCTATACAATATGATTAAATATATCAATATAATACCTCCTCCCCCGAACAACAGTCCGTATTCCTCTATCACGATGGCATAGATGAAATCCGAATAAGGATGCGGCAGGAAATTCCGCTGTACGCTGTTTCCCGGTCCTTTACCGATAAGCCCGCCGTTGGCAATAGCGATACGGGCATGGATAGACTGAAAAGAATAGCCCTTTACATCGTCGCTCCCCGAAACGAAATCCACAATCCTCCCTTTCACCGTTTCCACACGTCCCACACCCTTTAGATATTTTTCCGGAACTAACATAATAATACCCAAAAACAATGCCGACAAAAAGACCAAACCTCCCACTAATTTAAGCAAAGTTTTCCATTGTACCCGCCCTACGAACAACATGAGAATACAAACGGCCGTAACCAAAGCGAAAGTCGAAAAATTATCCCAAAATATCACGACGAGTAAAAAAGCCACCGGCCAACAATCCTTTACGACCCGGGCATTGCACCAACGCTCTTCCTGAGCGAAAGCTATTTGCTTGGCCATATATATGACAACCGATATTTTTGCGAATTCCGAGGGTTGAAAAGTAAATCCGATAAGCGGTATGCGGATCCAACGGCCGGCTCCGTTAAAATGCGCCCCGGCAAAACGGGCATAAAGCAGCAAACAAAAAGAAATCCCCAAAAGTACGTTGGCGTAACGCAGGTAATTCGTATATTCTACTCTTTGGAAAATCAATAGAATAACCAATCCCGCAAAAACAAAAAACAATTGCTTTACGAGATAGAAAAAAGTATTCCCTCCCTGTTCGTTATAAGCCAATCTCCCCGTAGAAGAATATATTACCAATAAAGACATCAGCATCAATAATATGACCATATACCATATTGCCCTGTCTCCTTTTATGGTAAAAAACCGGCTAAGTTTGCTCATCTCCCGTCTTTTATTGCATTCAATACGGCTTCCTTAAATTTCCTCCCCCTGTCTTCGTAATTTTCGAACAAATCGAAACTCGCACAACAGGGAGACAGAAGCACTGCATCCCCCGGCCTGCTTTCCCGCAAAATCGATTTCACGGTCTCTTCGAGACTATGGGTGTCCTCCACGGGGCATATATTCCGGAATGCCTTCAGAATCTTGGTATTATCCGCTCCCATCGCCACGATACGACGTACTTTGGAACGCACCAAATCGTTGAGGACGGAATAATCGTTCCCCTTATCCGTTCCCCCTACAATCCATATCACGGGACGGGTCATCGTCTCCAATGCATACCGGGCTGCATCTATGTTCGTAGCTTTGGAATCATTGATATACAACACCCCGGAAGTTTCCGTTACGACTTCCATACGGTGTTCCACTCCGGGAAAGGTCCTCAATGCCTCGGCAATCGTTTTATCCTCCACTTTCAACTTCAAAGCGGCGAGCACAGCAGCCATCGCATTATACATATTGTGCCGGCCTTTTATCCCGATTTCTTCCGTCCTTATTTTAAACTCCCTCCCTTCGAACCCGGCAACGAGCAAGCCGTCCTTTATAAAAGCTCCCGAATCCGGAATGAGAAGGGACGTGTCCTCCGCCGTGAACGGAGCTTTTCGGGGCACCACCCCGGTATTCGAAATCCTTTCGTTCAAAAGCGGGGAATCCTTCCCGTATATAACCAAATCTTCCTCCTCCATATTTCGGAGTATTCTCATTTTGGCATCCGCATATCTCGACAATTCGTAATCGTAACGGTCCAAATGATCCGGCGTAATATTGGTAATAATCGCCACATCCGCCTTAAAATCGTACATATCGTCCAATTGAAAACTGGATAGCTCCACCACGTAAATCCCATGGGCATTATCGGCCACCTGTGCCGCCAAACTACTCCCCACGTTTCCGGCAAGCCCGACATCCATCCCCGCCGTTTTCAATATATGATACAGCAGGAGGGTGGTGGTGGTTTTCCCGTTGCTCCCCGTTATACAACACATAACCGCATCGCTATGCCTGCCGGCGAATTCGATTTCCGAAACAATCTCCTTACCCGCATTCCTCAACTCCCGCACAATCGGAACCGTATCCGGTATGCCGGGACTTTTTACGATAATATCGACTTTCGATATCACCGACAAGCTATGTCCTCCTTCCTCGAAGGGTATATCTTTTTCTTCCAATATTTTACGATATTCCTCTCCGATTTTTCCCTTATCGGAAAGAAATACGGAATACCCGAGTTTTTTGCCGAGCAGGGCAGCTCCGCATCCGCTTTCTCCTCCGCCCAATATTGCAATTTTTTTCATAATCATCTGATTTTAAGAGTAACGATGGTTATAACGGCCAACATTATACCCACGATCCAAAACCGGGTGACAATCTTGGCTTCCGCTATCCCTTTTTTTTGATAATGATGATGCAGGGGAGCCATCAAAAAGAGCCTTCTTCCTTCTCCGTATTTACGTTTCGTATATTTAAAATGCCCCACCTGCAAAACCACCGAAAGATTCTCCATAAGAAATATGCCGCATAAAACGGGTATAAGCAACTCCTTATGTATGATGATGGCGAATACCGCAATAATTCCTCCAAGAGCCAGGCTTCCCGTATCTCCCATAAAAACCTGGGCGGGATAGGAATTATACCACAAAAATCCTATGGTCGCTCCTATGAAAGCTGCAATATAAACCACCAATTCACCGGAATGAGGGATATACATGATATTGAGATAATCCGAATATATCATATTACCGGATACATAGGCAAGTATGCCTAAGGTAGCCCCGGATATGGCCGAAACTCCGGTCGCCAGTCCGTCGAGTCCGTCCGTAAGATTGGCTCCGTTGGAAACGGCAGTCACGATAATTATGGTAACGATTACGAACAATATCCAGCCGAAAAATTCCCTGTATTTCCCCGCAAACGAAGTAAACCACGTATAATCGAATTCGTTATTCTTAAAGAAAGGGATTGTCGTCCGGGTCGATTTTATATCGCGAGCCAATACTTCCCTATGCTCTTCGTCCGCAAAACCTTCGTCCACAATCCCCGTAACCACGCCTGCTCCGGGGGCACTCACTTTTTCGCGAATCGTCACATCGTCGCTTACATAAAGCGTTACTCCTACGATCAGCCCCAATCCTATCTGACCGATGACCTTAAATTTCCCCTTAAGTCCCTCCTTGTGTTTGCAGAAAACTTTTATATAATCGTCTAAAAATCCGATGCCCCCCAGCCATAAAGTGGTTATCAACATCAATTGTATGTATACATTATCCAAACGGGCAAACAACAATACGGGCACCACTATCGACATCAAGATGATAATGCCTCCCATCGTAGGGGTTCCCTTCTTCCGGGTCTCTCCTTCCAAACCCAGGGCCCTTATGTCTTCTCCTATCTGCAATCGCTTCAGCATATCGATAATACGTTTCCCGAACATCAACGATATGATGAGAGAGGTAATGACGGCAAGTCCCGAACGAAAAATTATATAACGAAACATTCCTGCCCCGGGAAAATCCAACGAATCCAAATATTCAAATAAATAATAAAACATAGACTATTCTTTAAATAAACCCTTTATGATTTCCCAATCGTCGAAATGAATCCTCACCCCTTTTATCTCCTGATAATTCTCATGTCCTTTTCCGGCAATCAATACGACATCTCCTTTAACAGCCATTCGGACCGCATCCTCTATGGCTTTTTTCCTATCCGTTTCCCGCACGTATTTCCCTTTATACGCACCTTTTTCCATATCGTCCAAAATAGATTCCGGATCCTCAAAGCGGGGATTATCGGAGGTAAGAACGACAATATCGCTATATCGACAGGCTATCTCCGCCATTTCGGGACGTTTGGTTTTATCCCTGTCGCCTCCGGCGCCTACGACGGTTATAATCCGCGCACCGCCACTCCTCAAGGTATCCACCGTACGCAAAACGTTTTCCAAAGCATCCGGCGTATGGGCGTAATCCACTACGGCGACGACTCCTTCCGGAGAAATCGAGGTTTGGAACCTTCCGGCAACCGGCACCAACCCGCTCATCGCCCGTAAAACCGTATCCTTGGGAAAATTCAACAAAGATGCGATAGCATATACGGCCGTAAGGTTATATACATTGAAATCGCCCGTAAACTTCATCCACACTTCTTCTCCGTCGAAACGCATCAACATGGAATCCCAATGTTTTTCGATTGCATCGCCTTTAAAATCGCCGAGCGTACGTATCGAATAGGTATATTTCCGGGCGAGCGTATTCTGCAACATCAAAGCTCCGTTTTTATCGTCCGCATTGGTCAAAGCAAAGGCCTCCGGAGGCAAATGATCGAAAAATGCCTTTTTCGCATGTATATAATTCTTAAAGGTTTTATGATAGTCCAAATGGTCGTGGGTTATATTGGTGAAGACTCCTCCGGCAAACCGAAGTCCGCATATCCGTTTTTGGGCGACGGCATGGGAACTCACCTCCATAAAACAATAGCGGCATCCCGCATCCGCCATTTCCCGGAGCAAACGGTTTATCGTCAATGCATCCGGAGTGGTATGGGTAGTCTCCGTTCGCTTTTCGTCCACCCTGTTGCATACGGTGGACAACAATCCCGCCTTATATCCCATCGACCGGCATAAGTCGTAAGCGAGCGTAGCCACGGTCGTTTTGCCGTTCGTACCCGTAACTCCCACCAATTTCAAAGAAGAGGAAGGATTACCGTAAAAATTCGAAGCGATAATCCCCAATGCCTTCGAAGAATCCGGCGTCACCACATATGCCACCCCTTCCATAGGAAGAGAAGGCAACCTCATGCATACGATTGCCGTCGCTCCGGAACCGGCCGCCTCGTCCAAAAAATCGTGTCCGTCGCAAGACAGTCCGGATTGAGCTATAAAAAGACTGCCTTTTTTTACCTTACGGGAATCGAAACACAAATCTTCTATCTCCCGCTCATCATATATCGAATCGTACCGGCAATCCACCGATCGCAATAAATCCACAAGTTTCATCTCAACTCTATTTGTATATAATTACCTTTCTTAAAACGGCTTCCCGGAGCAAGAGACTGGGAGCGTACGCTGCCCGCTCCCGATATGCCGACTTCAAGTCCTCGCGATTCGAGTATATAAAGCGCATCCCTAAGTCCCATTCCCCTTACATCGGGTACGACCGAATCATCCGTACTCAAATGTTTTACATACACCTTAAGCGTATCTTCATTCGACGCTTTCACCCATCGGAAAGGCCTGTCCGATTCCGTCACTTCATAATCCACGTCGAATTCCTTCAATATACGTTTTACGTCATCCCAATAACCGTTTTTGAATACGGGACTTCCGATTCTCCCCGAAATACAATCCGATTTACAATCTCTTAAACTCATGGCATAGACCTTATCGGATATTTCTTTAAAAACGGGAACTGCAACGGAAGCTGCATAATACCCTTTGGAATTGGAAGGAGAATTGACCATGACGATACAGGAATACATAGGTTCGTCCGCCGGAAAATATCCGACGAAACTCGCCACATATTTATTGTCCGCATAACCTCTTCCGGGGAGGGCAAGCCGTGCAGTACCGGTCTTTCCCGCAATTTTACAGTAAGGATTCCGGAGCTTTTTCCCCGTCCCGTTTTCCACTACTCCTTCCAACATTTCCCGCATCTGTGCCAAAGTCTTTTCACTGCAAATTCTTTTACCCGCTTTCTCCGGCTCGAAACGCCGGATTGTCTCTCCCTTATCTTTGACGGCAGTTACAAAGCGAGGCCTCATACGTTGCCCGTTATTGGCAATCGCATTATAAAAAGACAGTATTTGCAAAGGAGTCATTTTTACGGAATATCCTATCGCCAAAGAAGGTAAACTCAAACCGCTCCAGGTTCGGGAGTCGGGATTCTCCATATAAGGAGCGGCTTCCCCTTCCAAAACGATATCGAGTTTTTCGCTTACTCCCATATCCTTCATACGTTTTATGAATTTCCGGGGATTATCTTTATAAGCATCATAAACCAAACGGGTCACCCCGTTCGAAGATTCTTCGAACATCCTCTTTACGGAGGTCCGCCCCAAGCTGCCGTGAGATTCCCGGTAAGAATGCCCTTTAAACGTGTAAACCCCCGTATTCCCCAAATCGACGGTATCGTTAACGGAATAAAAACCGTCTTCCATAAGGCATATGTATACGCAAGCTTTAAAAACGGAACCGGGTTCCGCAGCATCGTTTATGGCATAATTCTTACGTTCCGCATAAACTCCGGGTACGACCTTGCCCAAATTGGCTATGGCTTTTACATTCCCCGTTTTGACCTCCATCAATATGGCGGTTCCGCTTTCCGCTTCGTAAAATTTCATAGCCCGTGCCAATGCCGTTTGTACAATATCCTGAAAATCCACATTTATGGTGGTAATCACATCGTTCCCCTCCACAGGCTCCTTATCGGTTACCGTAACCCAACGTCCGGACATGATTTTCTTAACGGCCGCCCCCTTTTCCCCCTTGAGATCTTTTTCATAAGACTTCTCTATTCCCACCCTTCCCTCGAAAGTTCCGTCCTTAGCCTCGTTTATATATCCGATAGTACGCGAAGCCAGATTCACATAAGGCTGAATACGAGTATGACTGACTACAGGCTGAAAACCTCCGCTATTTCGCCCCAATCGAAAAATGGGGAACTCCCTTACGATTTTCAATTCACTATAATTCAACTTATTACCGTTTATCAGCAAATAACGATTGGGATAAGGCTTGCGATTTTTAGCCTTTAATATCATCGATTTATAAGCCGCTTTCGTTTTATCTCCAAAAAAAGCCGCCAGACAATGAGCCAAACTGTCTATATTTTTTTCGAATATGTCTTTTTTCACGGCCACCGGATCGAAACGAATTTCATAATGCGGTACGGAAACGGCCAATACCCGGCCGTCGTCGGCACATATATTTCCCCTATTAGGAGGCAAAACCATAGGTTTAACCTCATAATTGCCCGGTACGTCCATCTCCTTCCATTTCGTATTCGTAATCACAGTCAAAGCCTTTGCCGCAATTGCAACGGCAAATAAAAAAACAAATACGTAAATCAAAGACGTTCGAAAAACGATATCTCCCTTTTTACTCATCGACTGCGTTTTAATTTTATAGGCGGAGTCGTACTCGGTTCCAATTCCAAGCCCTCTCTCTCCATTCTCTTTATCACTTCCGACTGCTTGCGTTTGAATACCAACTCGGCAGATGTGGAAATGGATTCCGCCCTTAAATTACCCACTTCTTTCTCCAAATTGACCTTTCGCTTGTACAAACGCTCCACATGATAGCCGTTGGCAATATACAATATGCCTAATACGGCGAGGAATACGACGAAGTGGAGGTTGCCCTGTATTTTTTCGGCAAGCCACTTCCCTCCTATCAACCCCTTAAGCGAAGTCTGGCTCGCTTCCTTATGCTCTTGTTTAGACGGCACGAAATCATCGTATTTCTTAAATCCGAATCGCATCATTATAATTTTTCAGCTATTCTCAATTTTGCACTTCTCGCTCTCGGATTAGCGGCTATTTCCTCTTCCGAAGGAAGAATCACTTTCCGGTTTACCGCCTTAAAAGGCAAAGACTCGTATCCGTAAACCGGATCTTTACGGCTAATCCCTTCCGTATTCCCGAATTTTATAAAATTCTTTACCAAACGATCCTCCAAAGAATGGTAGGTTATCACCGCCAAACGTCCTCCCGGTTCAAGCACGTATTCCACATCGTGCAACATTTTCTCCAAAGCGCTTAATTCTCCGTTGACTTCTATCCTCAAAGCCTGATATACTTTAGCCAGATATTTCTTTTCCTTATTCTTAGGTATGAACCTTTCTATCAACCGGCAAAATTCGCCGGAAGTGACAATTTGTCTTTCCTCTCTGCTCTTCACGATAAAGGCTGCCAGGCTACGGGCATTATCCACCTCCCCGTATTCCTTGAAAATGCGTATGAGGGCCTCAAGCGAATAATTATTGAGTATGTCCGCAGCCGTCAATTCCGATTTCCTGCTCATACGCATATCGAGCGGAAAATCGAAACGAAAGGAAAATCCCCGCTCCGCATCATCGAAATCGTGGGACGATACCCCCAAATCGGCGATGATTCCGTTTACTTTCAGATTATAATAACGTACGAAATTCCGGATATATCGAAAATTATGATTTACAAAAATCAATCTTTCGTCTTTCGGAATATGAGGAAACACATCTTCGTCCCGATCGAAAGCCATGAGACGTCCCTTCTTCCCCAAACGCCGAAGTATGACACGGGAATGCCCGCCTCCGCCGAAAGTCAGGTCCAGATAACAGCCGTCGCTACGGATATTCAATCCGTCGACGGCTTCTTCGAGAAGCACCGGTACATGATATTCCTCCACTTCAATTTTCTTACAATATTACAATAAATATACGACATCCGGAAAACATCGAATGAGGAAGAAGGGGAAAACATCAAATAATATTTTTCGCCTCGAGCAACGCCTTCATTTTCCTTTGGATTTCGGAAGCTTCCCGGGCAGCAGCCTCGGCGAATCCCTCTCCGGTTTCCGCAAAAATAATTCCCCGCGAAGAATTGACAATCAATCCGCATTTTTCATTCATCCCGTACTCGGCCACTTCTTCCAAACTCCCGCCCTGTGCTCCCACTCCCGGCACCAGAAGAAAATGTTCCGGAACGAGTTTCCGCACATCTTGCAACATCCGCGCTTTGGTAGCTCCGACGACATAGATAAGAGAATCGCTGTCTCCCCAATGTCGGGATGTTTTTATCACTTTCTCATACAACTTCCCGTCCGAAGTCTCCGACATCTGAAAATCCGAAGCCCCTTTATTGGAAGTCAAAGCCAAAACGACAACCCATTTCCCTTTAATCTTAAAGAACGGAGCTACGGAATCCTCTCCCATATAAGGAGCCACCGTCACCGCATCACATCCCAAAGTCTCCAAAAAAGCCTCGGCATACATTGCCGAAGTATTACCGATATCTCCTCGCTTGGCATCCGCAATGACAAATATATCGGGATAATTATTCCGGATATAAGCCACCGTCTTCTCAAGACTCCTCCACCCTTCAGCTCCCCGGCTTTCGTAAAAAGCCGTATTCGGCTTATAAGCTACGGCATAAGAGGCCGTAGCATCGATAATCGCCTTATTAAACTCGTATACCGGATCTTCCGCTTTCAATAAATGAGAAGGGATTTTTTTTATGTCCGAATCCAATCCCACACATAAAAAAGAATGTTTTTTCTTTATATTTTCAAATAATTCGTTGTATGTCATAAACTTATATTTTATTTTAAACCGATTCACCATCCGGCTTCTTTCAGACGCTCGGCATTTTCTTCGATACGAAGCCGTTCGATAATCTCATCCAAACTCCCATCCATTACCGCCGCAAGATTGTAAATCGTAAAATTCACCCTGTGATCGGTCACTCTGCCCTGCGGATAATTATAGGTGCGGATTTTAGCCGAACGATCGCCGGTAGAAACCATGGTCCTGCGTTTGGAGGCTATCTCATCCATATATTTCCGATGCTCCACGGCATAGATTCGGGAACGCAATTCATTCATCGCTTTCTCCAAATTCTTAATCTGGGATTTTTCATCCTGACAGGTAACTACTATACCGGTGGGAATATGCGTAAGCCGTATGGCCGAATAAGTCGTATTCACCGACTGTCCGCCGGGACCGGACGAACAATAGGTATCCTTACGGATATCCGCCGGATTGAGTTGTACGTCCACCTCTTCCGCTTCAGGCAATACGGCCACCGTTGCAGCGGAGGTATGCACTCTTCCCTGAGTTTCCGTAGCCGGTATCCTCTGCACCCGATGCACCCCCGATTCGTATTTCATAATTCCGTAAACTCCCTCTCCCCGCACATTGGCCACGATCTCCTTATAGCCGCCCGACGGCCCTTCGTTATAATTGGTGACCTCGATTTTCCATCCTTTGGATTCGCAAAATTTCGAATACATCCGGAACAAATCCCCGGCAAAGATACAAGCCTCGTCTCCGCCCGTCCCCCCTCTGATTTCGAGAATGACATTTTTGGAATCGTCGGTATCCTCCGGTATCAACATCAACTTTATCCGGTTCTCCATTTCCGGCAGCAAACTCTCAAGCCGTCCCCCCTCTTCCTTAGCCATTTCCACCAACTCCCTGTCTTTTTCACCTTCGACAATATCCCGATATTCTTCAAGAGCCTCCAAAGTTTTCTTATAATCCGTTGCCGCCGCCGACAACTCTTCCAAATCTTTATATTCTTTCATCAAACGTACATAACGTTCCCTCTCATTAATAACCTCGGGATCCGTTATCAATTGACCGATTTCCTGGAAACGCACTTCGTACATTTCCAATTTTTCCAAAAGCGAATTATCCATTTCCAATATTTTCACCGAAAAAACAGGAGAAAAAGCCTAATCCCTCCAAATAAATTTCACATTCTTTACGACTCTCTCATTCAACGAATAATACACCGGACAAGTACGAGCAGCCGCCTCCATGGCCTTTTTATCCTTATCCGAATATTTCCGGACAGGCATATTGAAAATTATATCCACTCCTGCAATTCTTCGAGGAGCGGTTTCCATTTTTTTAGTAATCTCTATTTCGGCACCTCTTATATCGATGCCCCTCTCTCCGGCATAAATACCCATAATCGTCATCATACAAGCGGCAAGAGAGGTCGCACATAAATCGGTAGGAGAGAAAGCTTCTCCCCGGCCGCGATTATCCACCGGTGCATCCGTAACGATTTTCACTCCGCTTTGAAGATGTTCGCACTCTATGCGCAAATCTCCCAAATAAGTCGCTTTTGCTGTTGTCATATCCATATATTTAATTTTCCGACATCAATATCGCTTCGGGATAATGCGTTAATTTCAAATTCTCTCCCGTCAACAAAATAAGGTCGAATCTCAGTTCCTTTTCTATTCCTTTGGATTTTATATAAGCAGCTCCCGCCCGAAGCAGATTTCGCTTTTTCCCGGCATCCAACAATTCGGCCGGATACTCTTCTCCGTTCAAACGGGTCTTTACCTCCACCACCACTATCAACTTGCCGTCCGTACAAACGATATCCAATTCCTTATGCCCGCACCGCCAATTCCGATCGAGAATAACGTATCCCTCGGCTTCCAAATACGAAACGGCAGCATCTTCTCCCGATTTTCCTATATCCGCTTTTTTTACCAAAATCCGATTTATATAAAACTTGTAACCGCCAAAAACTCCTTCTCCGCAAAATCGAATTCCACGTTCTTTTGACATTTACAAAAATAGTGTTTTACCCGTATTATAAATAAAAAAACGAAAATGTTTTTCTTTACGAATTCTACACTCTCTCGAAATATCCCTTCCGTATAAGACGATATTTCCGATTTCCCGGAATATTTCGAAAACATCGAACCGTGCAAGCGTTAATCGACCGAAAAAGTCCACAACATATGCTAAATTTATGACATTGCCGAAGAATTCTGTTCCGGGAAACGGCTTATTGTCCGCTACGGCTTCCACTCCATCCGTCATCGTCATATCTAAATAATGTTTATAAAGCCGTATATTTTAGAGTGAAAGCATTCGTTGAAGTTAAATTTTGTCGAATCACAAAAAAATGCTATCTTTGTAGAGATTTGGGAGGTTATTAGCATGAAAAAAAATAAAATCTTATTTATTTCCCAGGAAATAACTCCGTATTTACCTGAAACGGAAATGTCCAAAATCGGAAGAATTTTACCACAGGGAATTCAAGAAAAAGGTAAGGAAATCCGCACATTTATGCCGAAATTCGGTTGTATAAACGAAAGACGAAATCAATTGCACGAAGTAATACGGCTTTCCGGCATGAACCTGATAATCAACGATACCGATCATCCACTGATCATAAAAGTCGCCTCGATACAATCGGCTCGAATGCAGGTTTATTTTATCGACAACGACGATTATTTCCAGCGCAGAAATACGATAACCGACGATTCGGGCAATTCTTTTCCCGATAACGACGAGCGTTCCATATTTTTCTCCCGGGGAGTATTCGAAACGGTCAAAAAACTTCGTTGGAAACCGGATCTTATATATTGTCAAGGTTGGTTGACTTCTCTCATCCCTTTATATTTAAAAAAAGAATATGCAGACGATCCGGCTTTTACGAATACCAAAGTTGTGTTTTCGGCACATCCGGACAAATTCGCAGGTAGTTTATCCGAAAATTTCGCTCAAAAAATCTGTACGGAAAATATAGAGCCAAAGGATGTAAAACTTGTAAAAGAACCTACTCATACCAACGTCAATAAATTGGCTTGCAGTTTTGCCGACGGCATTATCCTGTATTCTGACCGACTCGACAACGAAGTCTGCGAATTTGCCGATAAAACCCAAAAACCGGTATTGGTCCACACGAACGAAGAAGAGGATTATATCGATACATATAATACATTTTTCGATAATATCATCGAAAAACAATAATCGGACAATCATCCTTTAAACTTCTTGGCCTTATCTAAAACCGGAAGTATATAAAAGGTTGGATATCGGAACTTTTAATCTGCATAATCGCATACACTAATAGTGCAAAAACTACGATTTTCAAAGCTAAAGGCAATTGAATCATAAAGTTTTTAAACCCCGTTTCAAAAAAACGGGGCAGGAAATGGAGGACGAATCCCGCAAGCATAAGAACGAATACGGAATAATAAGCGGAAATCAAACCGGGAAATACCTCCGGTGAGAAATTCGTAAATATACTCCTTATCATCACTATCGATGAGTGAAAATCATTGTTCCTGAAAAATATCCAACCCAAACACACGAAATGAAAGGTAAGAATAACCGCACCCGTTTTTTTCCATCCGCTGCTCTTATAGGTTTTGTCCACACCTCTCATACTGCGCCATCCTTTATGAAATGCAAGCGCAATCCCATGAAGTCCTCCCCATACGACGAAATTCCAGGAAGCTCCATGCCATAATCCCCCCAACAACATCGTAATCATCAGATTCGCATAAGTTCGCCATTTCCCTTTCCGGTTTCCTCCAAGACCGATGTAGAGATAATCCTTCAGCCACGAAGAAAGAGATATATGCCAACGCCTCCAGAATTCGGTAACGGAAGCCGATTGATAAGGAGAATCGAAATTTATCGGGAAGCGAAAGCCCAAAAGCAAGGCTATACCTATGGCCATATCGCTATAACCGGAAAAATCGCAATAAATCTGAAGGGCATAACCGTAGACCCCCAAAAGATTCTCGACTCCCGAGTAAAGACCGGGATTCTCGAATATCCGCTCGACGAAATTAATACTTATGTAATCGGATATGACCGCCTTCTTAAACAATCCGCTGAAAATGAAAAAACATCCTTCTCCGAACATTTCCCGGGAAATAAAAAGTTTCCGCCGAATCTGAGGGATGAAATCCCGAGCTCTTACGATGGGCCCCGCAACCAATTGGGGAAAGAATGAAACGTAAAACGCATAGTCCAGGAAACGGTTGAGCGGCCGGATACGTTTACGATATACATCTATGGTATAACTCAAGGACTGAAATGTAAAAAAAGATATACCTACGGGGAGAAATATATCCAAAGGAACGAAACCGTCGCTTCCGGAAAATATCTCCATGAAAAAATTCGTATACTTAAAATAGGCCAAGAGTCCGAGATTAATACCTAAACTCAAACATAGCATCGACATACGCGTCCGTTTCGATTTCGTATTATACATTCGCCGCGCAATCAAAAAATCGGAAGCGGAAACCACGCCCAGCAGAAAAAAGTAAAAACCGCTGCTTTTATAGTAAAAATAATAAGAAAATAAGGTTACGAACAATATCCTTGCCGTATCCCTTTTCCTCAACAAAGAATAAACGATGAGGAAAGCCAGAAAAAGAAAGATAAAAAGTCCGCTGCTGAATATAAGCGGACTTTGTTTTTCATACAGAAATATTGCCGCCAAACGCTCCGGATCAATTTGCCACATAATTATTATAAGCCTTTAATATTACCTCGTACAGCAAATTTCCCTGCAGGCGATATCCTTCTTTCGTAAAATGAATACCGTCCCGATTAATCAATTTATATTTCCGCCAATTCTTAGTTGCATTTCCCTTCCCTCCCATTGAAGAATAAAGGTCCCAATATGCTATATTATTTTCTTTTCCGAATTTTATAATATTTTTCGCTACCGCTTCCGTACGGGGATTTTCCACTTGTATGCGGCGTTTTTTGACTCTTTTTTTCACAAAAGCACCGGGAGGAGTAGTCAAAAGCAACGAAGTTTCCGGAGAACGGAGTTTCAATAAATCCACAAGTTCTTTCATGCACGAATAATGCCGGCGAGTATCGTATCCCCTTCCGTGACATTCATTGGTCCCGAATGAGATGATGATCAAATCCGGCTTCAAGGAGGTAATCTGCCGGAGTTGTTCCTCCCGTATAAAGTCGGAACATACGGCTCCGTTAATGCCTATCACATGGTATACGATACCCGGCAATCCGGTTTCCCGGGCTATTCCCGTACTGGTACGATAATCCAATGTATCCGGAAATACGGCTTTATCCCCGAAATCCCGTTCGAAATTCATCTTCAAAGTAGCGGGAAAAACATAACCCCTTACATGAGAATCTCCGATATGGACAATTCTTACCGGCTCGTTCCTGAATCGAAGTTTCTCGTAAAAAGTATTCAAACATCCGGAAGAATCTTCCAAGGGCAATAATTTCAGATTCTCCATCTTAGGAAAATCCATGGACGACATTTCGAAAGGAACGGGCAAATCCGGAGCCCAATCCTTAGGAGTATCCGTCCCGAATTCCGTTATTACAGGCAATGATATCAGAATTTGAGCCTCAAGACCGAATCCGAAAAGAATGGGAAAAAACATCAAATAAATTTTAATCCTTTTCATACATCTGCCTCCTTTTATATTCGCTTTTCCCATGCCTCAAAACTTCAAAAAGTTTTGTCGCGATAAATTTCCCTCCCCTGAAATTTATATGAGTATAATCGTAATTCGCCATCGGCGGCTTATTGTTTACAAGCCTCGCCATACTTCCGTCTCCTCCCATGGCTTCGAATAAATTCCAAAAGGCTATACGTGCTTCCGAGGCAATCAACTCCTGATAACGGACCAGATTCTTTATCCCGGGCATCGTATACACCTCTCCGTTTCCATCCTTATAATCGCGATCTCCCACACTGACCAAAAGTAAACCCGATTGAGGAAAATTCTCTTTGAGATGCTTAATCGTACGCAGCATCCCCTTCTTATAGCCTTCGTAGTTTTTACTGTTACGCGTAGCCACATTCAATCCGAATTGCAAAATAATCAAATCATAGGGACGGAATTTATTGAATTGACGGATATTCCCGCCCGGTATGCCGCTAAGCGAAAGCCCCGAACTTCCTCTTAAAGAAAAATTATCCACACAAATACCTTTTTTACCGTCCAATGTGATACCGTAAAAAACCGAAGAATCCGCCTCCCGAACTTTAAAACTTATAGAAGCCATCGGACCGCATACGGAAATTCTCTGCAAAAGAGAAGAGGTCGAAGGTCTGTGGCAATTTTCTTTTCCTTTATTCTTGCTTACAAAAATCTCCAAAGAATCCTTAGCTATAAAATATATATTCGCAATATCGAAAGTATCCAAACGACTGCCGAATTTTTTCTGTCCCCGGACTTCTACATAAGCATCTTCATAAGGAATAAAATAATGCCCGGAAACAGACTGTAGCTTAGGGTTAAAATAAACCGTATCCGTAGACGCATGAGAGTCCCATCCTTCAAAACGATGATGTAAAGTCTGTCGAAAAGAACTCACTACGGACGTTATGGGGACAAACCCCACTCCCCGTCCGCCGTAAACATTTTGCAACATTTCCCTCAGATCCGCCGTAATAATATCCCCTTCTATAAAAGAATCGCCGAATACGGCAATCCTCACATTATCTCTGACACCGGACTCCAACTCTTCTACAGCCCGGTAAAACGGCAACATGCCCCGGTAAAGGGAATCGGAATAATCGGCTATGCAAGTCATTCCCTCCGGACAACTGTCTCGGAATACGGGCTTAGACAAAGGCTGGGGAAAAGGCAGGGAATCCGTCGTTTCCTCCCGGGACGGATAACGTAAATCGGATAATATATCCGCTTTACGCATCTTATGATTCCCGATAGCAGTATCCGGAAGAAAATAGGCCGAAAAGCAGAGCGTCACAACTCCCGCAACTAAAAGCAAAGGGTGATAAGTATAATCTTTCATCGAATCCGTAAAATCCGATACAAATATAATTATTATCGACGTCGAAACAAATCCTGTGAAAACGTTTTTCCCGTTTCGGGATGGTATTTACAATAAAAGACCTCCAAACCGAATTCGCTCCCCTTGAAAATGCATTTTCAAGGGGAGCGAATCTCGCCGAACCGTTTATCCGTCATTTTCAGACATTGGAAAACACCAATTTATTACCGGCTGCATCCACCCGTATCTTATCCGCAGCGGAAACCTTATCCGATAATATCCATTTCGACAATTCATTCAATAAACTCCTCTGTATCACTCGTTTTACAGGACGAGCCCCGAACTGCGGATCATAACCGGCCTCCGCAATCCAGTCTATGGCCTTAGCGGTCAATTCCAAACGGATATCGTTTTCTTCCAACATACGGTTGATGCTCTTGACCTGCAATTCCACAATTTCCCGAATCTCGGATCTACGTAAAGGAGTGAACATAATAATCTCGTCTATACGATTCAAGAATTCCGGACGTATGGTTTCTTTCAACAAATCCGTCAACTCGTGTTCCGCTTCCTCTATCAACCGTTCTCTATCGGATTCGTCCAAATTCTTAAACTTTTCCCGTATCAAATCGGCTCCTATATTGGAAGTCATGATAATTATGGTATTTTTAAAATCCACAACCCTCCCCTTATTATCCGTAAGTCTTCCGTCGTCCAACACCTGCAATAAAATATTAAATACATCGGGATGAGCCTTTTCGATTTCATCAAGCAGGATGACGGAATAAGGTTTACGTCTTACGGCCTCCGTGAGTTGCCCCCCTTCTTCATACCCTATATATCCCGGAGGGGCTCCTATCAGCCGGGAGACCGAATGACGCTCCTGATACTCCGACATATCGATACGGGTCATTTTCGATTCGTCGTCGAAAAGAAACTCCGCCAAAGCCTTTGCCAGTTCCGTTTTTCCTACCCCCGTCGTTCCGATGAATATGAAAGAACCTATAGGACGTTTGCCGTCTTGAACTCCGGCACGACTGCGCCTCACGGCATCGGCTACGGCTGTAATCGCCACATCCTGTCCCACCACCCGCTTATGGAGTTCTCCTTCGAGCGACAGCAATTTCTCTCTCTCCGACTGCAGCATCTTGGCAACCGGTATGCCGGTCCATTTGGATACGATGGAAGCAATATCGTCTACGGTTACCTCCTCCCTTATCAACATCTTATCTCCGGACATGGCAGACAATTCGGACTTCAAAGCTTGAATACGGTTTTCCGCCTCTTTGATTTTCCCGTACCTGTATTCGGCCACCTTCCCGTAATCGCCCTCCCGCTCCGCTCTTTCAGCTTCGAACCTGTAATTCTCCATATCCGTCTTGTTTTTCTGAATTTCATCGATAAGCGCACGTTCGGATTCCCATTCCGCTTTGAGATGGGCATGCTCCTCATTGAGATCCGCCAACTCCCTGACAATATCGTCCAATTTCTTACTCTTTCCTTCCCGTTTAATAGCCTCCCGCTCTATCTCCAACTGTTTGATTTTCCGCTCTAACTCATCGATTTCCTCCGGAACGGAATTCATTTCCAAACGGAGTTTCGCCGCAGCTTCATCCACGAGGTCGATGGCTTTGTCCGGCAAAAAACGATCCGATATGTATTTATGGGAAAGCTCTACCGAAGCGATAAGAGCGTCATCGGTTATCCTTACCTTATGATGGTTTTCATACCTCTCCCTTAATCCTCTCATAATACTGACGGCGCTCATCACATCGGGCTCGTCTATAAGCACCTTCTGAAAACGGCGCTCCAAAGCCTTATCCTTCTCGAAATACTTCTGATATTCATTCGAGGTAGTAGCTCCTATGGCCCGCAAATCCCCCCGCGCCAATGCAGGTTTCAATATATTGGCGGCATCCATGGCTCCTTCCGACTGTCCCGCTCCGACCAAAGTATGAATCTCGTCTATAAAAAGAATAATTTCTCCGTCCGATGCCTTAACTTCATTTACAACGGCCTTCAGGCGTTCCTCGAATTCTCCTTTATATTTGGCCCCCGCAATAAGAGCTCCCATATCCAAAGAATATATGCTCTTGGCAGCCAAATCCGAAGGCACGTCTCCATTAACAATACGCCTTGCCAGACCTTCGGCAATAGCGGTCTTGCCGACACCGGGTTCCCCTATCAATATGGGATTGTTCTTCGTTCGCCTCGAAAGGATTTGCAACACCCGCCTAATCTCGTCGTCCCTACCGATAACCGGATCCAATTTCCCCTCCCGGGCACTTTTATTCAAATTCACGGCATAACGATTCAACGCATCGTAGCTGTCTTCGGCCGAAGGAGAATTCACATTGGCTCCCTTACGCAATTCCGCTATTACCCGCCTCAATCCTTCCGCATCCAAACCCGCATCTTTCAACATCCGCGCCGTATCGTCCCTTCCGTTCAATATTCCCAATAAAATATGCTCAACGGCTACGTATTGGTCTCCCATATTTCCCGCCTCCTTCAATGCGGAATCCAAAGCTTTTGAAGCATCGGACGAAAAATAAGGCTCGCCGCCCGAAACTTTCGGATAAGAGGAAATAATCCTCTCCAAAGCGGCAATCAATCCCGACTCGTTGATACCGAATTTGGCAAATACGAAACGACTTACATTTTCTCCCGTTTTAAAAACGGACATCAATAAATGTCCGGTCTCTACGGCCTGATTGCCGTTTCTCTGCGCCGATTCCAACGCATTCCGCAAAACTTCTTGCGATTTGATGGTATAATTATCTGTTCTCATATTTTAATCTCCCTTCCCTTCTACCATAAACAATCCGCATACCATCTCAAAAACATCTCGCAATACTGTCTTTTTGACATATACTACACCTCTCGATGGTGCCAAAACGTCATTACCGTTTTTCATTCACCAAACCCACCGTATGGCAAGCCACTACGGCCGCCGTTTCGGTGCGCAATACGGAATTTCCCAAGGATACGGGTATAAATCCCTTCCCCACGGCCTTATCCACCTCTTCCGGAGAAAAATCCCCCTCGGGACCTATCAAAACCACCGTATCTTCTCCGGGACGGCAAAGTTTAAAAAGCCCTTTCTTTTCTCCTCTCCCGCAATATGCTATAAACCGCTGTTTCTCCGATACGTTTTCGATAAACTCCTCAAAAGAAACCATGGAATTGATTTCAGGCAACAAAGCTTTATGCGACTGTTTGAGAGCTGCGACGGCCACCCGTAACAAGCGCTCCGTTTTCACCGTATCCCTCTCGCTACGCTCCGTCCTTACGGGAGTAAAGGTTTCCATTCCTATTTCCGTACATTTTTCCATCATCCATTCCGTTCTTTCCATATTTTTAACGGGAGCCATAGCTATATGCAATCGAAAATCCCGACAACCGTAGTTTTCGATTTTTCTCACCACTTCCACCATACAGGCTTTGATTGCAGCAATTTTGATACGACAATCGTAATATCCGCCTTTACCGTCTACCAATTCGACGGCATCGCCTTCCTTCAAACGTAAAACTTTTACGGCATGTTTGGATTCTTCGGCGGAAAGGATATAATTCCGTCCCTCTATATCGGGTGTATAAAACGTATGCATATTCTTCAAAGCAAGAGGTTGTCCGCAAAGCCCTCGGCTTTTCGAACAACCTCGATATCACAAAAATCTAAAATAGCCTATTCTTCACGCTCTTCCTCTTCGTAGGCTTTAAGCAATTCCTCCTGAATTTCCGAAGGCACTTTTTCATAGGAAGCAAAACTCATTGCAAAGGTCGCACGCCCTCCGGTAATGGAACTCAGTGCAGTAGAATATCGCTGCATTTCCTTCAAAGGCACCTTAGCCTTAATCTTCTGGAATCCGCTATCCGAATCCATCCCCATAATAAGGGCTCTTCGCGTTTGGAGATCGCTCATCACATCTCCCATACAATCTTCGGGCACCAATACCTCCACATCGTAAATAGGCTCCAAAATCTTGGGTGCAGCCTGTTTGAAAGCCGCACTGAAAGCATTTCTTCCGGCAAGCTTAAACGATATTTCATTGGAATCCACGGGATGCATTTTACCGTCGTACACGCATACGCATATATCCCGGGCATAGGAGCCCGTAAGGGGTCCCTGCTCCATTTTCTCCATAATACCCTTCAATATGGCCGGCATAAAACGGGCTTCTATCACTCCGCCCACAATACAGTTGTAAAATACCAATTTTCCTCCCCACGGAAGTTCGTGTTCTTCCTTACCCTTTATGGAAATCTTGGTATCCACGCCGTTTATCTTATAGGAAACCGGATCGGACATACCGCTCTCGTAGGGCTGTATCACCAGATGTACTTCCCCGAATTGCCCGGCACCTCCGGACTGTTTTTTATGCCGGTAATCCGCATTCGCATATTTGGTAATGGTCTCCCTGTACGGAATTTTAGGCGTATAATATTCAATCTCTATCTTATCGTTATGCTCTATCCTCCATTTCACCGTATTCAAATGAAACTCTCCTTGTCCCGAAAGTATCATCTGTCTCAATTCTTTGGAATACTCCATGGTAAAAGAGGGATCTTCCTCCTGCAACCGGGAAAGCACCTCCGCCATTTTTTCGTCCTCTCCCTTATTCACCGCCCTCACTGCCGTACGAAACCGAGGCTTGGGATAGGTTATGGCCGGATATACATAATCGCATTCTTTTTCGTTCAGGGCATTGCCGTTTTTCGTATTCTTCAATTTTACCGTAGCTCCTATATCTCCCGCATGGAGTTCCGTCACTTTCGTCCGGTTTTTACCGGCCACGGCAAATATCTGAGCCAATCTCTCCTTGGCTCCGTTACTCATATTCACCAAATCATCCCCTTCCTTTACCACTCCGGAAATCACCTTGAAATAACTCACATCCCCCAAATGAGGTTCCACGGTAGTCGCAAATACGAAAAGCGACGTTTTATCCTTATCGTCGCAGGCCACGGCATCTCCGGAAACGGTCATCCTGCCGTTCACCTCGGAAGCCGCAGGCGCTACATTCTTTAAAAACTCCATAAACCGGCGCACGCACATATCTTTTTCCGCCGATACGCAGAATATCGGGAATATATCCCTTTCAACCAAACCTATGCGTATTCCTTTACGCATTTCATCCTCGGTAAGATTTCCCTTTTCAAAATACAACTCCATCAGAGTCTCGTCGTTTTCGGCAGCAGCTTCCACCAATGTATTCCTGAGTTCTTCGGCCTTGTCTTTCTCCGAATCGGGTACGGGCAATACCTGAGGCTTTCCGCCTTCGGGTCCCCATTGATACATTTCCATCTTAAGCACGTCTACTACGGCATTAAAACCGGTACCCTGATTCACGGGATACTGCACCAAAACCGCGCGGCTCCCGAAAGAAGCTTGAAGTTGCTCTATCGTATGTTCGAAATTGGATTTTTCATGATCCAACTGATTTACCAAAAAAATCATCGGCTTGCCGGCCGCCTTGACCCGGCGGGCGATTACCTCCGTTCCCACTTCTACTCCCTGAGTAGCATTCACCACCATAACAATCGTATCGGCAACCTCCAGCGCAGAGGCAACGCCTCCCACAAAATCGTCGGAGCCCGGAGTATCTATAAAGTTGAGTTTCTGTTCTTTCCATTCCGCATATAAAACCGTAGAAAAAACGGAATAACCGTACTCCTGTTCAACCGGACGATAGTCGGAAGAAGTATTTTTAGCACTTACGCTGCCTCTGCGCGGAATGACCCCGCCTTCGAACATCATCGCTTCTGCCAGAGTGGTTTTACCGGACCCCGAACTTCCGACGAGTG
>JBGZEX010000071.1:0-13506 GCA_041846495.1 Marinifilaceae bacterium | reverse complement strand
TCGGTGATTACGGACATCTTTCCTCCGTTTTCCACGAAATAGAGACAGGCCCTGATTTTGGGAGCCATGCTGCCTTCCGCAAAGGTGCCGTCGTTGAGATAGGCGGTGGCATCCTTATGGTCGAGGAATTCCAGGATTTTTTGGTTGGTTTTTTTATAATCCTTATATATATAAGGTACGTCGGTCAGTATGTAAAGTTCGTCCGCATGTACTCTTGCTCCTACCATGGCGGACGCCAAATCTTTGTCGATAACTCCTTCGATGGGACAAAGTTCTCCCGTTTCATCGACATACTGAGGAATGCCGCCTCCGCCTACGGTGATGACGATATTGCCTTTTCTGGCCATTTCTTCGATAAGCTCGGAATTCCCGAAATCGATGGGATAGGGGGAAGGTACCACGCGCCTCCATCCGTTTTCCATTTTTATTTCTTCTTTGAAAATCCAACCTTTCTCCCGGCTGAGTTTGTCGGCTTCCTCTTTGGTGTATATTTTACCGACCCGTTTGGTGGGATTTTGAAGGGCAGGATCGTTTTTATCCACAATCACTTGGGATACGGTGGATACCACATTCTTTTTAATCCCGTTCTTGTGGAGAAGGTTGCGTAAATTTCGTTCGATCATATATCCTATTTGTCCCTGGGAATAGGCTACGCAAACATCCAAAGGCATGGGCGGGAATCCGTACATGGTCTGTCCCGCATCGTCGCTCATAAGCAAATTCCCGACTTGGGGACCGTTGCCGTGGGAAATAATGAGGTCGTATCCTTCCTTTACGAGGAACATGATGTTTTCAAGAGTGTCTTTCACATTTTGATTCTGTTCTTCAACGGTACCTTTTTGGTTACCCCTTAGTATTGCATTACCGCCTAAGGCGACTACAGCCAATTTTTTTTTCATATTATACTCCTGTTTTTTATAAACTCGATTTATTTCGCAAAAGTAAACAAATAGATTGTATAAAAAAATAGGTGAATGCAAAAATATGTAATATGCAAATAAATGAAAATCAGTGGATTGTATAATAATACATCGTTTTTTGATAATTATGCATTCGGAAAACGCTTGCCGTTCGGAAAAATCTTTCCGATTAATTTTTGTCTTTATCGTTCTCGGATGAATATTTTTTGTGATATTCGCTTTTTAAAATCGGATTTTTGCAATGGATATGAAAAAGAGGTATACGGATTTTCCTGCGTATATTTCCAGAAAATTGGGATGTCGGGTGCAAAAACTGTCGATAGATGCGGGTTTTACCTGTCCGAACAGGGATGGAACGAAAGGGTACGGAGGTTGCAGTTTTTGCAATAACGAGAGTTTCAATCCGGTTTATTGCCGGTCTTATGCGTCGATATCGGAACAGTTGAGAGCCGGAAAAGAATTTTTCGAACATAAATATAAAGGTCAGGCTTATTTGGCTTATTTTCAGTCTTATTCGAATACTTATGCTCCTTTTGAACGATTGCGGAAAGCTTATGAGGAGGCTTTGAGGTATCCGGGAATTTGCGGATTGGTAATAGGGACCCGGCCGGATACCGTAGACGGGAGAATCTTGGATTATCTCGAATATTTGGCGAAAAGCTGTTACGTATGCGTGGAATACGGAGTGGAATCGATGAAAGACGAAGTGCTTGTGCGAATCAATCGCGGCCATAACGTGGAAGATTCTTTGAAGGCGATAGAAATGACCGCCGGAAGAGGGATAGACATAGCTGCCCATATAATATGCGGACTTCCCGGAGAATCCGAAGAGGAGATCTTGGCCGGAGTGGAAGCCTTATCCGTGTTGCCCGTGAACATATTGAAACTCCATCAATTGCAGATTATCAAGGATACGCCCATGGCTTCGGACTACGAAATACATCCGGAAGATTACAGGCTTTATACTTTAGAGGAGTATTTGGATACGGCGGTTTCCGTTTTGGAGAGAATACGAGGCGATATATGTGTGGAACGTTTTGTGAATCAGGCGCCTTCGGAATATGTCGTCGCCCCTTTATGGGGGATTAAAAATTTTGAGTTTACGGATAAATTACGTAAACGTTTGGAAGAACGAAATACCTGGCAGGGACGTTTTTTTATACGGTGAAAATCGTATATTTATCGAAAATATAACCGATTCTTTCGATAAAGTTCGGAATATCACTATTGTTTTAATTTTTAATATTATATTTGTAATTCTTATAAAATGAAATAGATTATGGTAAGCATATCGCATGTTGTAGAGGAGATTGTTAAACATAAGCCTTATTTGTCGGAGTCTTTATCTGCCGGCATTATTAACGTATCCGCATTGGCGCGTCGGATTCTTCCGGAGGTGGAGGCAGCTATGGGTAAGAAAGTAAATACGGGAGCAGTGGTTATGTCGTTGAATCGTCTTACCCCCTATCTCCAGACGAAAGAGCAAATGAGTTTGAGTAAGTTGTTGAACAGTATGGGAGACATTATTTTACGTTCCAACTTATGCGACTATACGTTTAAAAATTCTTCCACCTTGATTAATTGTCATATCGAGATGTTGAAACATATGGTCAATAACGGAGAATTTTTCTATACCTTGGTACAAGGCGTTTTTGAGACCAATATCGTGATTAGCGATATTATGAAGGAGCGTATGGACGAGTTTTTCGTGGACGAGCAATGTTTGTTTCGCCGGGATATGCTTTCGTCCGTAACTCTTAAATTGCCTCAAGGAAATACGATTCAACCGGGTTTTTATTACAGTATAATGAAAGAATTGGCATGGGAAGGAATCAATCTTACCGAAGTCATATCCTCTACCAACGAATTTACCGTCGTGGTGGATAATGACCTTATCGACAAGACTTTTGTCGTACTGAAAAATATGAGTAAGCATTAACTTCCTTTTGCCGGAATACATATTAAAATATAAAATTTATGTTTGAAAATTTATCGGATAAATTAGAGAAATCGTTTAAAATACTCAAGGGAGAAGGCAGGATAACCGAACTCAATGTCGTCGAGACCCTGAAAGAGGTGAGACGTGCCCTGATAGATGCCGACGTGAATTACAGAATTGCCAAGGATTTTACCAATAAGGTAAAGGATAAAGCTTTGGGTATGAATGTTCTGACGTCGGTGAAGCCGGGACAGATGATGGTGAAAATAGTGCATGACGAATTGGCGGAATTGATGGGAGGTACTCATGCGGAAGTGAATATCAAGGGAAATCCGGCAATCGTTCTTATGTCCGGACTTCAGGGTTCCGGTAAAACTACTTTTTCGGCAAAGTTCGCCAATCTTATCAAGAAAAAGAAAGGGAAAAATCCCCTTTTAGTCGCCTGCGACGTATACCGTCCTGCGGCAATCGAGCAGTTGAAAGTCCTCGGAGAACAGATAGGAGTGGCCGTATATACGGACGAATCTTCCGGGAATCCGGTGCGGATTGCGGAAGAGGCTGTCGGTTTTGCGAAGAAGAACGGCCATGATGTGGTGATTGTGGATACGGCCGGCCGGCTTGCCGTGGATGAGGAAATGATGAATGAGATTTCTTCTATTAAAGCGGCGATAAAACCTCAGGAAATATTGTTCGTGGTGGATTCCATGACGGGACAGGATGCCGTGAATACGGCTAAGGAATTCAACGAACGCCTGGATTTCGACGGAGTGATATTGACGAAATTGGACGGCGATACCCGTGGAGGTGCCGCTTTGTCCATACGTACGGTTGTGCAAAAACCGATTAAATATGTGGGTACCGGGGAAAAAATGGAGGCAATCGATGCTTTTCATCCGGAACGTATGGCCGACCGTATACTGGGAATGGGAGATATCGTATCTCTTGTGGAAAAGGCGCAAGAGCAATTCGACGAGGAAGAAGCGAAACGTCTTCAGAAAAAGATCTCGAAGAACCAGTTCAACTTCAACGACTTTTTGAGTCAAATCCAGCAAATAAAGAAGATGGGAAATATAAAGGATTTGATGGGTATGATTCCCGGTATGGGTAAAGCTTTGAAGAATATGGATATAGACGACGATGCCTTTAAGGGTGTGGAGGCGATTATTTATTCCATGACTCCTTCGGAAAGAGAGAATCCCGCGATTATAGACGGCTCTCGCAGAAGGAGAATTGCTGCGGGAAGCGGCTCTACGATTCAGGATGTCAACCGTTTGCTGAAACAGTTCGAGGATTCTAAAAAAATGATGCGTAAAATGTCGGGCGGCAGTAATATGATGCGTAAAATGTCCGGCATGAGACGTTGATTGGTATTGATTAAAAAAAATGAAAAGATGCAACTTATCGATGGAAAAAAAATAGCAGCTGAAATTAAAAAAGAGATTGCGGAGGAAATGGAGACATTGAAATCCCGGGGAGGGAAGACAGCTCATTTGGTAGCCGTAATCGTAGGTAACGACCCTGCAAGCGAAACTTATGTGGCTTCCAAGTTGAAAGCTTGCAAAGAGGTGGGATTCAAAAGTACCGAACTCAGATTCGGAACGGATATTACCGAAGCCGAACTTTTGGAAGAAATCGACAAACTCAATAAAGACGACGATGTGGACGGGTTTATATTGCAGTTGCCTCTCCCTTCCCATATTTCGGAACAAAGAGTGCTTTTAGCCATAGATCCCTCCAAGGATGTGGATGGCTTCCATCCCTATAATGTGGGATGCATGGTAACGGGAGTACCGACTTATATACCGGCTACTCCGTTGGGAATTACGGAACTTATAAAAAGAAGCGGCATTGAAACCCGGGGAAAAAATTGCGTGGTCATCGGGAGAAGCAATATAGTGGGTACGCCTATGGCCGTGCTTATGTCCCGTAAAGGAGCCAATGCCGACTGTACGGTGACTTTATGCCACAGCAGAACTGAAAATCTGAAAGAAATAACCCGGAAAGCCGATATCATAATCGTTGCCATAGGAAGTCCCCGCTTCCTTAAAGGAGATATGGTTTCGGAAGGTGTTGCCGTTATAGATGTGGGAATACACCGGGAGCCTTCGGATACGACCAAATCGGGTTTCAAACTCGTAGGAGATGTGGATTTCGATCAGGTGGCTCCCAAGGCGTCTTATATAACTCCGGTGCCGGGAGGAGTCGGACCGATGACCATAGTGTCTCTTTTGCAAAATACGCTGATTGCAGTAAAAAATAAAAAAGCCTGAAATTTTGCCGGAAGCATGCTTCCGGCAAAATTTCAATGGGATAATGCGATGGCCCTCAATTATATTTGGATATTCTTTTTCGTATCGGCATTTGCAGTGGCATTGCTCAAACTCGTATTCGGAGGAGATACGGGAGTGTTTACCGCTTTGATGAATTCCACATTCGAGATGTCCAAGACCGGATTCGAGCTTTCTTTGGGACTTACGGGCGTTTTAACCTTATGGATGGGGATAATGAAAGTAGGAGAGAAGGGCGGTGCGGTGCGACTCATATCTCTGTTTATCGCTCCTTTTTTCAGACGGCTGTTTCCCGGTATCTCCAAGGATAGTCCGGCTTACGGGGCTATGGTTATGAATTTGGCAGCCAATATTTTAGGTTTGGATAATGCGGCGACTCCGGCCGGATTGAAGGCGATGGGGGAGTTGCAAAAGGAAAATGCCGATAAGGAAAAAGCTTCCGATGCACAAATTATGTTTTTGGTGCTCAATACTTCGGGTCTTACCCTCGTTCCGGTTTCGATTATGGTTTACAGGGCTCAGATGGGGGCGGCGAATCCTGCGGATATTTTTATTCCCGTTCTATTGGCCACTTATTGCTCCACTCTGGCGGGTATCGTAATTACGGCCGTTTACCAGCGGATTAATCTTTTCGACCGGGTGATTATGGCTTATATCGGGGGGGCTACCCTTTTTATTGCAGCTTTGATATGGTATTTTTCCGGTTTGGATAAGGAAAACTTGGAGAAGATTTCCACTCTGGCCAGCAATATGGTTTTGTTTTCGATTATCGTCGGGTTTATGGTTACGGCTTTCGTACGGAGGATTAACGTATACGAAGCTTTTATCGACGGGGCTAAGGAGGGATTTTGGATCGCAGTGAAAATTATCCCCTATCTGATAGCGGTACTCGTGGGCATCGGGGTTTTCCGGGCGTCGGGAGCCATGGATTTGTTGATGCGGGGAATCGAATATGCGGTTTCGGCTTTGGGTTGGGATACGGCTTTCGTACCGGCACTTCCTACCGCTCTGATGAAACCTTTGAGCGGAGGCGGGGCGAGAGGGATGATGGTGGATACCATGCATATGTATGGGGCGGATTCTTTTGCCGGGCGATTGGCATGTATGTTCCAGGGAGCTACGGATACTACTTTTTATATTCTTGCCGTATACTTCGGTTCCGTCGGGATTAAGAAAACCCGTCATGCTTTGGGGTGCGGACTCGTGGCGGACTTTGCCGGTATAATTGCGGCTATAGTCATCGGATATTTATTTTTCGGATTGTGAAAGTTGCCGTAGGTTTGAGCGGAGGAATCGACAGTTTCGTGACGGCCCTTGTTCTGAAGAATAATGGTTGTGAGGTCATAGGCGTTTATTTGAAGTTGGCGGATTGCGGCGAGGGGCTTTCTGCGGATATATTGAAGATAGGGGAATTTTTAGATATCCCGATTTTCGTCAAAGACGGGAGAAGGCTTTTTTCCGGAGAAGTGGAAGGGGCTTTTGTCGAAGCTTATGCCTCCGGCACGACTCCCAGTCCCTGCGTTACCTGCAACGGAAAGGTTAAGTGGATATTGCTTGCGGAGGCGGCTCGGGAAATCGGAGCGGAGCATATAGCGACCGGGCATTATGTGAATATCGAAAAAATAGACGGGCTTTATTATGTGGGATGCGGAACGGATTCGACTAAAGACCAGTCTTATTATCTTTGGCAGTTGGAACAGGAGATGCTTCGAATGGCGATAACCCCTTTGGGTTCGCTTGCCAAGCAGGAAGTGAGACGAATGGCCGCCGCTGCGGGAGCCGACTTTCTCTGTCGGAAACGGGAGAGTATGGGGCTTTGTTTTTTAAAGGGGATGGATTACCGGGCTTATCTTGCGAAATATCATCCCGGTAAGGGAGACAAAGAGGGAGAAATCCTCTCCGTATCCGGAGAAATTTTAGGGAAGCATAAGGGAATCCGGAATTTTACCGTAGGTCAGAAAATCCGTTTGTCCGGAATGAAATCGCCTTTATACGTACATTCGACGGATGCCGCCCGAAATGCGGTTATGGTCGGAGATAAATCCGGCCTGTGGCGTAGGGATTTTAAACTCGGAAGAATACGTTTTACCGCTCCTCGCGACAGATTCCGGGATTTGACGGTGAGGATAAGAGGAGTGGGGGAAAATCCTTCCGGATTTGTAGAATTGCAGGAAGAGGGGGAGGGATTGAGGGTGATTACCCGGGAACCTGTTTGGGGATGTGCACCCGGGCAGCCTGCGGTTTTCTATTACGATCGTTATGTGGTGGGAGGCGGAATATTGGAATGCTGATATATTTTATACGGGATTTTCGACGGTAGTTGTTCGGGATTTTATATATTTGTTTTATTCAAAACGGGAAAATTGTCGATGAGCGGTTTTATTAAGATTGTAAGGGGAGAGGATGTGAAAATCCTCGACAAACGTACAATGGAATACGGCGGGATAGCTTCGTCGGAATTGATGGAGCGCTCCGCCCTCGCTATGGCAGAGTACCTGAATAAGGAATTCGGCCCCGGGAAGCGATATTGCATTTTTGCGGGACGGGGGAATAACGGAGGAGACGGTTTTGCCCTTGCCCGTTTGCTTCCGGATGCGAAAGTAAGAGTTTTTCATATTTCATCCGAGGAGGAGATGAGTGCGGATTGTCGTTTGAATTACAAACGTTTCCGGGATATGGGGGGAGAAGTCCGGCATATCGAAAAAGCCGTCGATATATCGGTTGCAGAGGATGAAATTTTAGTGGATGCTCTTTTCGGCGTCGGTATCAACCGGCCTCTCAAGGGAGAAGTGGCAGGTATCGTAGCTTATATGAATTCATTGCCTAATACGGTAGTGGCCGTAGATATTCCTTCCGGTTTGATGCCGGAGGAGAATTCCGCTAATGAGAGAACTGCTGTCGTGCGGGCGGATATGACCTTGACCTTGGGGTTGCCCAAATTGGCTCTCTTCTTCCCGGAGAATGCGGATTTTGTCGGCCGCTGGTCGGTTGCGGATATAGGTTTGAGTGCGAAGGCCGTAGATGAATACGCTTCTCCTTTTTATATGCTGATGGAAGAAACCGTGGCGGGAATTCTGCCCCGGGAGCCTAAATTCGCTCATAAGGGTACAAACGGCTGCGGACTTTTGATAGCCGGGAGCCGGGGAATGATGGGAGCAGCCGTGTTGGCGGCCCGGGGAGCTTTGAATTCGGGCATAGGACTTTTGAAAGTCCATGTGCCCGGTTGCGGAGCGGATGTTATACAAATGGCGGTGCCCGAAGCCATAGCCATTGCAGACGTTTCCCCTCATTGTTTCTCCTCGTTCGGACCGGAGGAAGTTGTTAGCGTTGCGGCTATAGGTCCCGGATTGGGGAAAAGCGAAGCTTGCCGTAAGGCTTTGGAGGATTTTTTGAAACGGATGCGGCAGCCCCTTATTCTGGACGCCGATGCTTTGAATCATATGGCGGAAAACCCGGCTTTACTCGACCTTCTTCCCGAAAATTCCATATTGACTCCCCATTTGAAAGAATTCGAAAGATTGGCGGGAAAGTCTTCCGATGATTTTGAGAGATTGAATAAATTGCTCAATTTTGCAGTTGCCAAGCATGTATATGTCGTCTTGAAAGGAGCACATACGATTGTAGCGACTCCCGACGGCGAGGCTTTTTTTAATACGAGCGGAAATCCGGGAATGGCTAAGGGCGGAAGCGGTGACGTGCTTACCGGGGTGTTGCTGGCTTTGGCGGCCCGGGGAATGACTCCTTCGGAAGTTTGTTGTCTCGGGGTTTACATACACGGTATGGCGGGAGATATTGCCGCTTCGCAATACGGAATGCGAGGCGTGAATGCGGGGTATATTGCCGCCGCATTGGGAGCGGCCTGGAGGAGAATGGAAACAAATCGATTTATAAAAAATAAATTATGAAGGGAAAAATATTTTCAATGACGTTTATGCTGATAACGGTGGTCGCTACCGCATTCGGACAGCGTAGAAAAGATATAACGACTCCGGTGAAGTTGGATTATTATCTGCCTAAGATCGTTTACGATTTGGAAGTTTCGCTTTTGCATACGACTTATACTCCCGGACCTTATGCCGCTTATGCGGAAAAGGAATTGAAATGTCGCCCCGGGACGGAATCTTGGAAAATCACCGGAATTAAAGTGATTCCGAGAGCGGTACCCGACGAACGGGCCTGTTTTTCCGTTACGGCAATGGGAGAATACCGTTCTATATTTTTAAATATGACTCCGGCCGGGATTTTAGCGGGAGTGAATTCGAATGCGGAATGCGGAAAATCCGAGAGTTTGGCGCATACGTCCGTTAGCCTGAGCGATATCGATGCATATGAAACCGGAAATATTTGGGATGTGAAGACTTTTAATTTCATGAAGGAAATTGCGGATACGAATTATACCTATCAGGAAATAGACGGGAAGATGCGGAAGATATGGGATCCCATCATACATTATGAGATTAAGAAAACGGAAGAAGCCGTAGCGGAGATTCTTATGCAGTTATATCATATTCGTTCTTTGCGCATGCAGTTGCTCTCCAATGAAAAGACCGTTCCGGACGGATTATATTTAAAAGGTTTATTGGAAAGCCTCGAGCGACAGGAAGAGGAATACTTATGTCTTTTTCTCGGGAAAAAACAAGAGAGAAAAGAGGTGCGTTTGATAACGGCGGAAGTGAATAAGGAAAATACGGCTATCCCGGTATTCGATTTTTCTCCGCAAAAAGGTGTATTGCCCGTAGGCAGCGGCAGTACGACTTATTCCATTGCATTCCGCAAGCATATTTCCGGAGAATCGGATAAGGCGGAAACCAGTACGGGGGTCGTATTTTACAGAGAGGTAGCCGACGGAATGCTGCGATTGATGCAAGACGGAAAGGTGGTTCGGGAAATTCCTTCCGGATTGCCTCAACTGGGGAAATTGAAATCTTTTCCGATAGATGTAATATTGAATGAGGGGTTGTCGATAGAGTTTTATCCCGATTACGGTTCTATAAAAAGGGTATATAAAAAATAGTACGCAGTGCCTGAAGTGAAGAAAAGGATGAATGATTTTTACGGCAGATTTCTGATGTGGCGGTTACGCCATATCAGAAACCGGGATTTTTTGCTTATTCTCAGTATGTTGGTGGGAATAGCATCCGGATTTGCAGCCGTATTGATGAAAAATATGATTCATTATACCCATTCCTTTTTTACGGAGAAATTACAGGTCGATGCGGGAAGTATATGGTTTTTCATACTTCCGTTTTTCGGAATTTTACTGACTTGGATTTTTATAAAATTTTTTGTGAGGGACGAAATCAGTCATGGAGTGACCAAGGTGCTGTATGCCATATCCCGTCAAAATTCCATTATAAAGTCTCATAATAATTATTCCTCTATTGTGGCGAGTTCCATAACCATCGGAATGGGAGGTTCCGTGGGGGCGGAGGCTACGATCGTACTTACGGGAGCTTCCATAGGTTCCAATCTGGCCAGATTCTTCAAAATGAATTATAAGGCGATGACCCTTATGGTAGGTTGCGGAGCGGCGGCGGCCGTTTCCGGTATATTTCAGGCTCCGGTTGCAGGGATTATGTTTACTCTGGAGATATTGTTGCTGGATTTGACCATGGCCTCTTTGATACCTTTGATGATTTCCGCCATATCGGCTTATGTGGTGGTGTATTTTTTAGTAGGAGAGGCGGCTACTTTCGATTTCGTAGTAGAGCATTCCTTTATATTGAGCAATATTCCTTACTATATATTGTTGGGTGTGGGATGCGGATTGATTTCCGTTTATTTTATCCGGATGAATCTGCGTATCGAAGGTTTTTTGAGAAAGATAAACCATCCTTTAAAACGGATTCTCATAGGCGGAGCTTGTTTGGGAGTTTTGATTTTCGTATTCCCTTCCCTTTACGGAGAAGGTTATAATACGTTGAATAATCTTTTGAAAGGGAATCCGGATAAGCTTTTCTACAGTACGTATTTTTTCGATTTTAAAGATAATATATTCGTCTTTCTCTCTTATATCGGAGTTTTGATTTTTATCAAGGTTTTTGCTACGGCATTTACCAACGGAAGCGGGGGAGTGGGAGGAACTTTTGCACCGAGTCTGTTTACGGGAGGGGTAGCCGGTTTTTTTATGGCCACTTTTTTGAATTATTCGGGATTCGTACAACTTCCCGTAAGCTATTTCGTTTTAGCCGGTATGGCGGGACTTATGTCGGGGGTTATGAATGCTCCGCTTACGGCCATGTTCCTTATAGCGGAGATTGCGGGAGGATACGATATTTTACTGCCTCTTATGATAACTTCCGTCGTGGCTTATATTACGAGTTGGGGAATGGAACCTCATTCCATATATGCCCGAAGGTTGGCTCTGACGGGAGAATTGATAACCCATAATAAGGATAAAGCCGTACTTACCCTTATGAAATTGGATAAAGTGATTGAAACGGACTTTAAAACCGTAAATATCGATGCCACACTCGGGGATATGGTAAAAGCGGTTTCCCGCTCCAGCCGGAATATTTTTCCAGTTATCGACGAAGAGCGAACTTTATTGGGCATCGTATTATTGGATGATATACGCAAGGTGATGTTCAATCATGCGATGTATACCGAAGCTTATGTCCGGGATTTCATGACACTCCCTCCCGTCGTCGTGGATGCGGAAGATACGATGGATTCCGTTATGGAGAAATTCGAAGATACGGGAGCCTGGAATCTCCCGGTAATAGAAAACGGGAAGTATATGGGATTTGTTTCCAAATCGAAGATATTCAACACTTACAGGCGGGTACTCCAGCATTTTTCCGATGAATGATCCGTTTTCCCCTTTCAATTTTGTTTTTATGGGAAAAAGATATACTTTTGCGGAAATTTTAAAATACTAAAATTTTTACGGTTATGTATTGGACGTTAGAACTTGCGTCGAGGTTGGAAGATGCACCGTGGCCGGCATCCAAAGATGAGTTGATAGATTATGCCATTCGTTCGGGAGCTCCTATGGAGGTTATCGAAAACCTGCAGGAGATTGAAGACGATGAGGAGATATTCGAAAGTATAGAAGATATATGGTTGGATTATCCGAGTAAGGACGATTTCTTTTTTAACGAGGAAGAGTATTAATGGCTTTTTATAGACTAAATAATTGAATATCATCGCGATAAACAAAGATAATTTGTTTGTCGCGTTGGTGTTTTAAGGCCTTTTAAGGTGTGGTTTGTTTGTCTAAATTATGGTTTTTACTCTCAAAATCGGAGTTTGTTTGTCTAAAATACATTACCTTTGCTTCTCCTCAGGAATATTAAAATAGGAGGAAAAAGCGTATGGGAAGACCAAAAAGATTATATCCGTTGGGTAAAGCCTTCGCACTCCGAAGGTGGTAGATAAAGAGAAGGCCTATCCTATTGAGTTGGAATATACTTGGAACAGGCAAATAATCCGTAAGACTACAAATGTCTTTGTTAAAGTTGCAGACTGGAATCAGAACGGTAATCAGGGACGAGGTGAAATTCGTGTTAGTTATGACAGTGAATTCAAGCGTCTCAATCAACTTCTGTTGTCACGTGTTGAGCGTATAGATTCTCAACTGGCAGAGTATAACGAGAAACATCCTAATCAGATTACAGCTGAAATCATATCCGGTTTTCTTTCAGATAAGCCCCTTTCACGTCGTGATCAAGGAAAAGATTTTGTTGAATTCACATTGGAGCGTCTTTCTTCCGATTATTCAAGAAATAGAATAGGAAGGAGCCGGTATGAGAACGGAAGAAGCTGCATGAATATCTTCCAGACTTTTTTAAGAGCTACCAAGCAGGCGACCTGTGGAAACGATTCTATCTATGTAGGTGATGTAACACCTGAATTGTTGGATAGTTATATTGCTTGGCGTAGAGAAGTCAAACAGAATACCGATGCCACGATAAACCATTCACTGACACCGATATTGAAAGCTTGTGCTCATGCATGTGAAAATGAATATCATGGAACCCGCTATAAATGCGAGGATTCAAGATATGCGTATCATTACCAAAACTTCATTATCTGAGGAAGAAAGTGAATTTGACGGTAAGAGTTTGAATAAAAAACAGATGCAGGCTCTCATGGAATATTACAAGACCTGTCAGGAACCACGCAGAAAAGAATTTCTTGAAATGTTTTTCTTCGCTTTTCATGCTTGCGGACTTCAAGTTGTCGATGTAATGACATTGCAGTGGGGACATGTAAATTTTATTGCTGTCCGCTAAACCATAATTATCTTGCCCCAACTCGTTATCTATCACGTGTTGGGGGGTGTTTTAGTTTACGGACAAGCCCCCTTATGTCAAATTCTCTTCTTCCGGAGGTTCTTCGGCTGTTTGTTTTAGGA
>JBGZEX010000070.1:0-5171 GCA_041846495.1 Marinifilaceae bacterium | reverse complement strand
GAAATGTATACTTTTACCCATGGTTATACTTTTTTGTTTTGCAACTCAAAGATAACCAAAAGGGCTGGTACATCGTGAGAAGTGTCAGCCCTAAATTTTATACGACAGAAGAAGTTTTACCGGACAGCAATAATTCCTTATACAACTTTCTGAAACTTTCAAGATTCAGGCTCTCAACCAGAGCGTCAACCATGCGCACCGGATCGTTCTTTGCAATATCCTCGTCAATTCTTTGAGGAAAAAGCACTGTTTGATTGGGACTGTAAGGACGAAAATGTATCTTTGTCATAATAGAGTTCTTATGCTTAAAGATACAAAATCTTTAGGTAATAACAAAGCCCCTGCTTGTGAAAGTCGGGGCTTTGTGCATAAAAAAAAGAGGTGTGCATTTTGACACACCTCCCCATAAAATGCCGATTATCGGAAAATCCGCTCAATCGAAAAAGTAATCATCCAAAGTCCATGAACAAAACGTAATCAATTCGTCCTCATTATAGGATTCGGCATTCATCTTTTTAATTTTTTCCGCCAAACTTCTCACCTTCTCCTCTTCTCTGACCTGTAAGGTTATTACGGAATTATAACCCGGCCATATTGCCGTATTGAAACGGGGAGCTCCTTTTCGATTCTTGGCAATCACCTGCTCGACGACCTGATAGTCGCTCACATCCAATTCTTCCAACGCTTTCAACAGTATATCGAGTTTACTCACATTGCAGGTACAATATATCATTTTCATCATACGAATATTTAATTTATACATTATCTGCCGCAACTTCTTCGGTTTTCAATAAATTCTTATGAAACACCGTATAAATCGTCGGAATCACAATAAGAGTAAACATCGTGGAAATCAATAACCCTCCTATAATAGTTATTCCCAAAGGAGCAAACATTTCTTTTCCCATACCCGCACTAAGCGCCATGGGGAACATTCCCAAAATCGTCGTAAATGTCGTCATCAATACCGGACGCAAACGGGAACGCCCCGCCTCCATTACGGCATCTTTCAACTTATAATTCCGCATACGAAGCAAATTCGTATAATCCACCAATATGATTCCATTGTTCACGACGATTCCGATAAGCATGATAACTCCGATAAAAGTGGTCACACTCAAAGTCAGCCGGGTTACGAAAAAAGCGAGGATTACTCCGACAAGAGTAAACGGAATGGAGAACATGACGATAAACGGAGATTTAAAGGATTCGAATTGAGCAGCCATCACCATATATACCAATACGATTCCAAGCGCCAGCATCAAATAAAGACTGCCGAAAGATTCTTCCTGCTCCGTCACTTGACCGCTTATTTCCACATCCAGTCCTTCGGGAAAATCCATTCCGTCCAACATCTCCTGAATTTTTTCCGTGGCCTCTCCCAAGGATATTCCGTTCAAGTCGGCCATTACCTTTACATAACGCTGTTGAGCCAAACGGGTTATCTCCAACTGCCCGTATCCTTCCTCGATATCGGCCACCGAATATAAGGGTATCTGTTTACCCAGCATATTGGTTATACGAATATTGCGAAGACTATTGATATCGTTTCGTTTCTCCGGAGCATAGCGTACGTTAATATCGTATTCATCGCCTTCTTCGTTAAGCGTTCCCGCTTCGGTTCCGTATATGCTCTGACGTACCTGCAAACCGATCAAAGTGGAATTCAAACCCATATTGGAAGCTTTTTCCTTATCCACATTCACCAAAATCTCCAATTTTCCCCGGTCTATCGTATTGGTTACATCCTTAAGATAAGGCAAACTCTCCATTTTATCATAAATTTGAGTAGCTACGGCATTCAATTTCGCAAAATCCTTACAGGATACATTGACTTCCAGAGGTTTTTTATTTCCTAACAAAGCCGCGGAAAGAATACTTCCGGCCGTCACATGAAATTTCTCGATTTCAGGTATTTGCTCGATACGCGCTCTGAGAGCCGCTCCGATTTCTTCCGCCGTACGGGAACGCTTGTTAGGCAAAGTCAAATGGCAAAGCACCGAGGCAATGTTCTTACCCTCGCTAAAACCTACCGTCGTCAGAGCACCGTCGGGCGTTTGCCCGGAAATTGCCGCCAAAGAGCCGGGTACCATTTCATAAATCTCTTCCTCCATTATTTCCATAACCTTCAAGGCGACACTGTCGGTTTGAGTAGCTCGAGTTCCCACTTCGGTTTCAAATACCACAACGATATCCCCCGCATCCAGGTCGGGAATATAATCCGAGCCCAATCTCTTTCCCAATAACATCGCTACGACAAATAACACCAAGGCGGCCAATAATGTGAAACTCTTATGAAATACGGCCCATCCCAGTACATTTTTATAAAATGATTCGAGTTTCTGAAACCAACGTTCGCTCATTTCATAAAAACGGCCTTTACGTTTTTTCTCCCATGCAGGTTTTATTAAAAAAGAGGATAACATCGGCGTCAATGTCAATGCGGTAAACAAGGATACTACCAAAGTAACCGACGTCAATATCGCCAATTGCTTAAACAGTATACCGACAACCCCACCCATAAATATCATGGGAATGAATACCACCAAGGTAGTTGCAGTAGAGGCCGCAATGGCCGTACCCATTTCGGATGCTCCGAAAATAGCCGCCTGCTTCGGTCGAGCACCCTTTTCCACATGTTGGGTTATATTTTCGAGTACCACAATCGCATTGTCCACCACCATACCTATGGCTATCATCAACGACATTAATGAAAATATATTGATCGTATACCCGATTACATACATCACAATAAAAGCTGCTATGAGCGATACCGGCATGGTAAAGAAAATTATCAGACTGGATTTCCAATCCCTAAGGAAAGCCAATACCACCAAAGTCACGAATATCAATGCATACCATAACGATGAAGTCAAATTATTAATGGACTGAGTGATCGCTTCTTCCGCATTCATGACTTCCCATAACTCCACATCGCCCGGAAGGTCTTTCTTAATCCTCTCTATACGGTTCCGTACGGCATTGATGACCTCCACCGTATTGCTTCCCGATTGTTTCTGAACCATCATGGCAACTCCCAAACCTTTATGCGTGCGTCCGAAAGCATCCTTTTCCGCAACTCCGTCCTTTACATCGGCAATATCTCCTACCCTGATAATTTTCCCGTTCATCGCCGCCAACACCACATTCTTTATCTCTTCAACCGAAGAAAACTCCCCCGGCATCCTTACGGAGAAATCGTAAGTCCCGACCTTTATATTTCCTCCGGGAATGGATATATTCTCGGCTTGCAACAGTTTTGCAATCTGAGTTACGGATAAACCGAAGGCATCGAGTTTGTCGGGATCCAACAATATCTGTATCTCTCTTTCATTCTGCCCGAGATAAATTACCGTACCCACCCCTTCCACTTTACGCAAAGGAGAAATAATATCGTCTTCAAGTATTTGTTGAATTCCGTTGAGATTCTCCGTAGCATTGATACCATATACCAATATGGGCATCATCGAAGAATTCACTTTATAAATAATCGGATTTTCCACATCTCGCGGCAAACGCCGTTTCACCAGTTCTATTAAATCCCGGGCATTATTTGCAGCGGCATCGATATCTCCTCCCCACGTATACTGCAAAGAAATAAAGGATACGTTTTCTTTAGAAGTGGATTTTATCTCTTTTAACTTTTCGGCACCGGACAATACGGCCTCCAAAGGCTTTGTCACCTGTTTCTCAACTTCATCAGCAGAAGCCCCCGGATAAACCGTAAGTACCGTAATTGTCGGCAGCTCCATTTCCGGCATAATATCCAAAGGCAACATTTTCATCGAAACCAATCCCAGCAACAATACGGCAATAAAAAACATCGCCGTGGCAATAGGATGGTTAACCGAAACTTTTGGCAATCTCATAATCTTAATATTTTATTTCCGGTTTGACACTTTTACGACAGTCCCCTCACTCAATTTGTTCTTCCCGTCGATAACTATCTGCAAGCCTTTGGAAACCCCGCTTACAACAACTTCATCTCCTATTGTCTGTATCCTGTTTATCAATACTCTTTTCACCTTATGCTCCGCATCCACTACAAAAAGATAATCGTCTCCTGTTCCACTCTGACGATAAATGGCATTGAGGGGAACGAATAAGCCCGTAACCTTATCCAACACCAATTCCACATTAGCATACATTCCCGGTTTTATCTCCCGTTTGGAGTTTTCCAATTCTATTTCCACAGTTGTCGTACGTGTCGATAAATTCAAGGTTGGCTTCATCATACGCACCTTCCCCGTGAATTCCCTGTCCGGTATGGCATCGAATCGCATTTTTGCAAGAGTACCCTTGGAAACAAATCTCAAATTCTTTTCATTCACCTCGATCTTCACTTTTAAAGGATTCAATTGCATTAATGTCAATATACCCGATTTCAACTTAAAATCCGGACTTACGGAAGGCATTAAAGCATAATTCTCCCCCTCTTCTATCATAATATCCGTCAACACTCCGCTAAAAGGAGCCGTAATCGTAGTATTCTTACGCATCAAACGTACCTTTGCCTCCGAAGCTTCATACTTTGCCTTAATATGATCGTAATCGATAACACGCACACTCCCTTTTTCCTTCAAACGCCGTATACGTTCGAAATCTTTCTTCAAAGTCTCGTATTCGACCATTGCCTGTATCAACATTTCATCCGAAAGTTCGGCTATAATTTTACCTTGAGGAATATAATCCCCCTCCTTGAAATAAATCTTCTCCACTCGCCCGGGTAAAGTCGTCGCCAAATTAGCCTCCCGATTCGCTTCTACCGTTCCGGAAAAATTCAAAACGGGAGCATACTCTCTTTCATCTACCGTAGCAACCGTTACTGCAACAGCTTCAACCGCATTCGCATCACTCGATGATTTGTGTTTACACGAAATATTCGCAAAAAACACGACTAAAATTATGAGTCCTATCCTTGTTTTCATATAATTAATTTTTTTCTTAATACTATTTATAAATCTCCCCCGTAACTTTCAACAATTCCGATTCGCACATTCTGGCTTCAATAAGCGCATCTATATATTCGGTATAAGCCTTTTCCCATAATACCTGAGCTTCGAGAAGATCCGTCAACATCAATATCCCTTCTTCAAAATTATCTCGAGACATATTCATATTCTCCTCCGCTTGCTCCTTGGAATGTCTCGTAAGCTCTATCTTGGATTTCG